>JAGLUC010000376.1 GCA_023134955.1 Methylococcales bacterium
ACTAGGAAAAATAAAGGTAAATTTGGTTTTTCAGTAGTGATGTTAAATATTAAATTATTGGGTATATTTGGTATCTCCATAAACCTCACCACGCGCCATAGAATTTAGCATCACAAGCACTTGATTTAATAGTCGCTGGACGCTATAATTCTCAAGCTATTTAGAGTGGGTTTGGTGATGGCAGAGAAATCTGACTTTTCTACTGTTAAAAAAATCCTCAAATTACAAGTGGTCGTTATTGTTATTGTCAGCTTGGCTTTTTCAGTGTTGGGCACAGTTGATATGCTTATATCTTCTATCTTAGGGGGAGTGACAGCATTTCTACCTAATCTGTATTTTGCTTATCGAATGTCACTGGTAAAAGACAGAGGTGCAAAAAAAATTGTACATTCCTTTTATAGTGGCGAATCAAGAAAAATCTTGATGACATGCGCGTTATTTGCATTAGCCTTTCAGGTTCCGAATGTTCAATTCTTTCCTTTAATGGTGTGTTTTGTAGCCGTATTATCTGTTTTTTGGCTTGCGTTGATTTTATTTGCGCAAGATTTTAAAATTAAAAGTGTGAGAAAAAATGGCTAGTGAAGGTGGTTCTACGGGGTATATCGTTCACCATTTGACACCACTTTCTGTGGGTGAAGGTTTTTGGACATTACATTTAGATACCTTGTTTATTTCAGCAGTACTAGGTGCACTATTTATCTGGTTTTTTAAATCAGTGGTAGAAAAAGTCACATCAGGTGTACCTGGCTCAGTTCAAAATTTTGCTGAGATGATGATAGAATTTGTTGATCAGCAGGTGAAAGATACCTTTCATGGCGAGAGTAAATTAATTGCGCCTTTAGGCTTAACTATTTTCTGTTGGGTATTGTTGTGGAATACTATGGATTTAATACCTGTAGATTTATTGTCTATGGTTGGCTCAATGATGGGTATAGAGTTTTTACGTGTTGTGCCCAGTACGGATTTAAATGCAACCTTTGCATTATCTATTAGTGTTTTTATATTAATTATTTTTTATAGCATCAAAGTTAAAGGCGTTTTCGGTTTTGCTAAAGAACTAACTTGTACGCCATTTGGTCCATGGATGATGCCATTTAACTTATTGTTAAAAGTGGTTGAAGAGATTGCCAAGCCAATTTCTCTGGCACTTCGACTTTTTGGTAACTTATATGCAGGCGAGTTGATCTTTATACTTATTGCATTATTACCTGCCTATATTCAGCCTTTGCTAAGTTTTCCCTGGGCGATATTTCATATTTTAATCATTGTGTTACAGGCATTTATATTTATGGTGTTGACCATTGTATACTTGAGCATGGCGCACGAAGATCACTAGTTTTTTTAACTTTTTTGTAACAATATTTTTGGAGGTATTATGGAACTTGCAGCGTTAATTGCAGATGTACAAGGTTTAACAGCCATTGCAGTCGGTCTTATTTTGGGTATGGGTGCTGTGGGTACAGCGATTGGTTTTGGTTTGTTAGGTGGAAAGTTTTTGGAAGGTGCTGCACGTCAGCCAGAATTAGTGCCTATGCTTCAAGTTAAAATGTTCATTGTTGCGGGTCTGTTAGATGCGGTAACGATGATTGGTGTTGGTATGGCATTATTCTTTACTTTTGCTAACCCATTCCTTACAGCAGTGACTTCAGCCGCTGGTTAAGTTAGTTATCATTATTAATAATAACAAGGGGAGCTGACTGTGAGTATTAATGCTACTCTGATCGGTCAAATGATCACATTTACACTGTTGGTATGGTTTACCATGCAGTATATCTGGCCACCGCTCATTGAAGCGTTGGAAGAGCGTAAAAAGAAAATTGCTGAAGGTCTTGCTGCCGCTGAAAAAGGGCAAGAAGATATTAAGTTGGCTAAGAAAAGAGCAACTGAGTATTTGAAAGAAGCAAAAGCTGAATCTGCAAATATTATTGCACTGGCACAAAAACGTGCGAACGAAGTTGTTGAAGAATCAAAAGATAACGCCAAACTTGAAGGCGAAAGAATGATTAATGCAGCAAAAGCACAAATTGAGCAGGAAATGCAACAAGCTAAAGAAAACCTTCGTAAAGAAGTGTCTTCATTAGCATTGAAAGCAGCTGAGCAAATTTTACAAGAAGAAGTGGATAAGGAAAAACATAAAGATCTTCTTGGCAAAGTTTCCAAGCAATTAGGGTAAGCATAATGAGTGAATTATTAACATTAGCAAGGCCTTATGCAGAAGCTGTTTTTAAAAGAGCGATAGAAAAAAAAGCATTGCCTGAATGGTCTGATGCATTGAATTTTCTTTCTGTGGTTATGCAAGATAAGGAAATGTTTGCTGTTATAGCAAATCCAAAAGTAACTCAGGAACAATTGACGGGGTTATTACTAGATATTTGTCAGGAACAATTAAAACCAGAAGGTGTGAACTTTGTTAAATTATTGATTGAAAATGGCAGACTAATACTGGCACCTCAAATTGCTGAACTTTACGAATCTTTTAAAGCAGAACATGAAGGTTATGTCGATGTTGAAGTTATTAGCGCTTATGCTTTATCTAAAGAAGAACAGAAACAGCTTTCTACTACGCTGAAAAAAGAATTGGACAAACAGGTTCATATTACAACATCAGTTGATAAAACATTGATTGGTGGTTTTCTTGCTAGAGCAGGAGATAAAGTAATTGACGGCTCCATTAAAGGTCAGCTTCAACAATTAGCTAAGAAACTTTAAAACTCTAAAACATAGGGTGAAAAAATAAATATGCAATTAAATCCATCTGAAATCAGTGATCTGATTAAAAAGAAGATTGAGAATTTTGACATTAGTGTCGAAGCTCATACAGAAGGTACTGTTGTCAGTGTGACTGACGGTATTGTAAAGGTACATGGCCTTTCTGAAGCAATGCAAGGTGAAATGCTGGAGTTTCCAGAAAACACTTATGGTATGGCACTTAACCTGGAAAGAGATTCTGTCGGTGTAGTTATGCTGGGTGCATATCAACACATTACAGAAGGCGATACCGTTAAATGTACAGGAAAAATTTTAGAAGTACCGGTTGGTGAGGCATTATTAGGTCGTGTTGTTGATGGTCTTGGTAAGCCAATTGACGGCAAAGGCGTGATTGATACTAATGAAACATCACCTGTTGAAAAAATTGCACCAGGTGTAATTGCCAGACAATCTGTAGACCAACCCGTGCAATTAGGGCTTAAATCAATTGATTCAATGATTCCAGTGGGGCGTGGTCAACGTGAATTAATTATTGGTGATAGACAGACGGGTAAAACGGCCATTGCGATTGATGCCATTATTAACCAAAAAGGTACGGGTGTTAAATGTATCTATGTGGCTATTGGTCAAAAGCGTTCATCAATTGCTAACGTAGTCCATAAATTAGAAGAGCATGATGCTTTAGCTCATACCATTATCGTATCGGCATCTGCTTCTGAATCTGCGGCTCTTCAATTCATTGCACCTTACGCAGGTTGTTCAATGGGTGAATTCTTTAGAGATAAAGGCGAAGATGCACTGATTATTTATGATGATTTAACCAAACAAGCCTGGGCGTATCGTCAGATGTCATTATTACTTCGTCGTCCGCCTGGTCGTGAAGCCTATCCTGGTGATGTTTTCTATATTCACTCTCGTTTATTGGAAAGAGCGTCCCGTATTAATGCCGATGAAGTAGAAAAATTAACCAAAGGTAAAGTAAAAGGTAAAACAGGTTCTTTAACTGCATTACCGATTATTGAAACACAAGGTGGTGATGTATCGGCTTTTGTACCCACTAATGTAATTTCTATTACTGATGGACAGATTTTCCTGGAGTCTGATTTATTCAACTCAGGTATTCGTCCTGCTGTTAATGCGGGTTTGTCAGTATCACGAGTGGGTGGTGCAGCTCAAACTAAGATTATTAAAAAACTGGGTGGCGGTATTCGTTTAGATTTGGCTCAGTATCGTGAATTAGCGGCATTTGCTCAATTTGCATCTGACCTGGATGAAAGTACACGTAAGCAAATTGAACGTGGTCAACGAGTGACTGAGTTAATGAAGCAAGATCAATATTCGCCTATGTCAGTGGCTGAAATGGGTGTTTCATTGCATGCGGCTAATGAAGGTTTTCTTGATGATTTAGAGGTTGCTAAAGTACGTGATTTTGAAGCCGCGTTACAATCCTATATGAAATCTGAACACGCTGATTTGATGAAGAAGATCAATGATACAGGTGATTATAGCGATGATATTAAGAAAGGCATTCAATCTGCAATAGAAGCTTTTATTAAAACAAGTAGCTGGTAAGGGGCTTTTCATGGCTGTTGGTAAAGAAATACGCACACAGATTGCGAGTATTAAAAATACTCAGAAAATTACTCGGGCAATGGAAATGGTTGCCGCTAGTAAAATGCGTAAAACAAAAGACAGAATGCAGGCGACGCGCCCCTATTCAAAGAAGATTAGCCAGATTATTAAGCATTTGGCTCATGCTAACCCTGAGTACAAACATCCATTTTTAATTAAGCGTGAAGTCAAGCGTATTGGAGTCGTTGTGGTGACTTCTGATAGAGGTTTATGTGGTGGTCTGAATTCTAATTTATTCAGAATGTTACTTAAAGAACTATCAGTTTGGGAAAAAAGTGGTATTGAGATTGATATTTGTACCATTGGCTCTAAGGGAAGCAGTTTTTTTTCAGCTATCAATGCACACATTACCGCTCAAGTAAGTAAGCTTGGAGACACGCCGCACCTAAATGATATTGTTGGTATTCTCAAAGTCATGCTGGATTCATATAGCAACGGCACAATTGATGAACTATATGTTGTTAGCAATGCATTTGTTAATACCATGACCCAGCAGCCAACTATTGAAAAATTGTTGCCAGTGACAGCGGCTGAATTAGATGATGATTCGCAGGAACATTTTGGCGACAAGCATTGGGATTATTTATATGAGCCTGATGCAAAAGATGTGCTGGAAAGATTGTTGACGCGTTATGTCGAATCAATTGTTTATCAAGGTGTTGTTGAAAATAATGCCTGTGAGCAATCTGCGCGTATGGTGGCAATGAAAAGTGCTTCTGATAATGCAGGTAATATTATTGATGAACTGCAACTTGTTTATAACAAAGCAAGACAGGCAGCTATTACGCAAGAAATTTCAGAGATTGTAGCAGGTGCTGCGGCAGTTTAAAGGTGCGGACTAAAGTCTGCTCTACAAATTAAAAATGCTATCCGTAGAGCGGACTTCAGTCCGCTATGATACTAAAGAATATAGGTAGCCAAGCAAATTTAGGTTTAAAGAGGACGAACAATGAGTACAGGTAAAATCGTTCAGATTATTGGAGCGGTCGTTGATGTGGAGTTTTCACGCAAAGACTTGCCGAAGGTATATGACGCATTAAATGTTGAAAATAAAGAGTTAGTCTTGGAAGTTCAGCAACAATTAGGAGATGGCGTTGTTCGCACCATTGCAATGGGAACAACAGATGGTCTAAGTCGTGGATTGGAAGTCAGTAATTCAGGCGAAGCGATTAAAGTACCCGTTGGGCAGAAAACTTTAGGACGTATTATGGACGTTCTGGGTAATCCGATTGATGAAAAAGGGTCTATCGGTGAAAAAGATAAGTGGGTAATTCACAGAGAAGCACCTTCTTATGAAGAACAAGCACCTGCTAACGAATTATTAGAAACTGGTATTAAAGTAATCGACCTGGTTTGCCCATTTGCTAAAGGTGGTAAGGTTGGCCTGTTTGGTGGTGCCGGGGTTGGTAAAACTGTCAACATGATGGAGCTGATTCGTAATATTGCGATTGAGCATAGTGGCTTCTCAGTATTTGCCGGTGTGGGTGAGCGTACTCGTGAGGGTAATGATTTCTATCACGAGATGTCAGAGGGAGGTGTACTCGATAAGGTATCACTGGTCTATGGTCAGATGAATGAGCCTCCTGGAAACCGTCTGCGTGTTGCGCTGACCGGTTTGACCATGGCAGAGCACTTCCGTGATGAGGGCAACGACGTATTGATGTTCATCGATAACATCTACCGTTACACACTGGC
>JAGLUC010000377.1 GCA_023134955.1 Methylococcales bacterium
CTTCGGGTTATGAGCCCGACGAGCTACCAAGCTGCTCCACCCCGCGATTGATTTTTATTATTATAAGTGTTTTTTATAATTTAGCAAGAAAAATATTTTATTGTTTTTAATATTTAGAGCACCTTTAATTGCAGATTTATATAATAAACAGCAGAATAACTGCTGAAAAAAGACCTGCTAAAATATCATCAAGCATAATACCCAAGCCGCCTTCAAGCTTTTGATCTATCCATTTTATCGGCCATGGTTTTAAAATATCAAAAAACCTGAATAAAACAAAGCCTAAAAAAACGGCATGCCATGAAAAAGGAACAAACCACATAGTGACTAAATAACCAGCAATTTCATCCCAGACAATGCCTCCAAAATCATGCTCACCTAATTTTTTAGCTGCATCAGCACAAATTTTAACGCCAATGACACAAGCTAAAACAGTTAATACACTATAAAGCCAAAAATTAGCTTGTATACATACCAGGTAAACTGGAATTGCCGCAACAGTCCCCATGGTTCCCGGCATTTTTTTTGCTAATCCAGAACCAAAACCAAATGCCAAAAACAAGGTTGGATTTAATAAAATTTGTCTAATAGTTAACTTATTATTGCCGTATTCTGAATTAACAAAAATGTTCAAAACCACTTACCTCTAATTCTTCAATCACACCCAAACGCTGAATCCTTAATCCAGCATTTGCTTCAATTACTCCTATCTGAGTACAATCAATATTAATCAAATCTGCTTTGTCTGGGTTGACTGTAAAACATAATTCATAATCATCACCGGCAGCAAGAGGCATTTGCCAATCACCTGTTACCTTAATATATTCCCTTACTTGTTTAGATAAAGGGATTTTATTCCAGTCTAATTCAGCACCAACATTACTTTTTTCTAAAATATGCTTTAAGTCTGATGCAATGCCATCTGATAAATCTATGCAAGCGTTGGCATATTTTTGAATTTCCAGACCTTCTTTTACTCGTGGCATAGGCTGGTGAAATTGTGCTAATGCATTTTCTGACTCAGAACAATGGTAGCCAAGCTCAACTTTAAGCCCTAAGCCCGCATTACCCAGATAACCCGTCACATAAATCAGATCTCCTACCTTTGCATCTGATCGTAACATTGCCTGTTTTTTAGCAACTAATCCTAATGCCTGAACCGTTAGAGTTAATGATCCAGAAGTTGTATCGCCGCCAATCAAGTCAATAGAATATTGTTCTGCTAAACCCAGCAAACCTTCAGCAAATAACTTTATCCAATCCTCATCTGGCTCAGGTAATGTTAGAGCTAGCATAATGGAAACTGGTTCAGCCCCCATTGCCGCCAAGTCACTTAAATTTACCGCTAATAATTTGTGTCCGAGCTGTTTTGGGTCTGCGCCTGCAAAAAAATGCACACCCTCAACCATGGTATCTGTTGTTATTGCCAACTGACAGCCATCAGGAACGGAGATCAGCGCACAGTCATCTCCAACACCTAACTGATTAACCTTGTCATTATTTAATGGTTTGCTGAAATATTGTTGAATCAAGCCAAACTCAGAAATTGCCATTACTTGTTCTTAGCTTTAATTTCTAACGTTCTTTTTTGTTGCGAAACTTTGTCTAAAATACCATTGATATATTTATGACTTCCATCTGCTCCAAAACATTTTGCTAGATTAACACCCTCATTAATAATTACTTTATAAGGGGTATCCAGGCAGTTGATTAACTCATAAACACCAATTCTTAATACCGCTCTTTCTACCGGGTCAATTTTTTCAACGGGTCTATCAACAAATTCAGACAACGCTTCGTCTATAATATTCAGTTGCTTGGGGACACCATAAAAAATCTCTGCGAAGTATTTCTTCTGCGCCCCTTTAAGACGCTCTTCTTCTAAAAAGCTTGTTTCAATTTTAATCAGACTTTCACCCGTCATCTGCCATTGATAAAGAGCTTGCACCGCACACTTTCTTGCATTGGTTTTTGCCAAACTCATTAAGCTTCCAAATTGTTAAATAAACTCACCATTTCTATTGCAGACACTGCTGCCTCTGCACCTTTATTACCTGCTTTTGTACCTGCACGTTCTATTGCTTGTTCAATACTATCAACCGTCAACACACCAAAACTGACAGGCACATCATACTGTAATGAAACAGAAGCTATTCCTTTAACACATTCACCAGCAACATATTCAAAATGAGGTGTGCCACCACGAATAACCGCGCCCAATGCAATAATTGCATCATATTTATTAGTTGCCGCAACTCTTTGAACAACCATAGGTAACTCAAAAGCACCAGGAGCTTTCACCAAACAAATATCATCCTTATTTGCACCATGACGGACTAACGCATCAATAGCCCCCCCTTCTAACTGCTCAACGATAAAACTATTAAAGCGTGAGGCCACTATACAAAACCTGCCTCCCTGAACAGATAAATTTCCTTCTAATGTTTTTATTGTCGACATTTTCTTTCTCTACTTTTATTAAGTTTGTTAAATTTTTTGCGTATTTACTTCGTGTGTTCCACAACTTCTAGGTTATATCCAGAAAGCCCAAAATATTTTTTCTCCATACCCATTACTTTTAGTTGACTTACCCCTAAATCAGCCAAAATTCTGGCTCCTACCCCTGTCATACGCCAATCTGTTTTTTTCTCAACATTAACATCACGAGCCACACCATTATCTTCTAACTGATATTGATGTATATGCTCCACTAATGATTTATTATCCTCATACTGTCTAATAATAACCAAAACACCACATCCCTCAGCCGCAATTTTTTTCATTGCCTCATGAATCGTAATGGAGTTACCCGATCTTTTTGACATGAACAAATCATCCAATATATTTCGTGCATGAACTCTTACCAATACCGGTTCAGCAACTGCTACATTACCCATAACTAACGCAAAATGCACATTATCATCATTTCTATCTTGGTAAGCATACATTTTAAAGTCACCAATCTCAGTTGGGTATTCACAGACACTAATTCGATCCAGAGTATTTTCATGCTGAATCCGGTATTGAATGAGATTAGAAATCGTGCCCATTTTAAGCTCATGTTGTTTGGCAAAAATCTCAAGATCAGGTCGCCTTGCCATGCTACCGTCTTCATTTAATATTTCAACAATCACTGCGGCAGGTTCTGACCCAGCCAATCTGGCTAAATCACAGCCTGCCTCAGTATGTCCTGCTCTATTTAAAACACCGCCCGCTTGTGCCATTAATGGAAAAATATGCCCAGGCTGTACCAAATTATCGGGTGTGGCATTTTTAGACACTGCCGCTTGCACCGTTAAAGCGCGATCTGCAGCAGATATACCCGTTGTCACCCCCTCTGCAGCCTCAATTGAAATAGTAAAATTAGTTGAATGAGCTGTTTTATTTTCATTAACCATCAGCGGCAATCTAAGTTGCTGACACCTCTCTTTGGTCAAAGTTAAACAGATCAATCCTCGTCCATACTTTGCCATAAAATTAATATCATTGGCCTGGGTAAAAGAAGCAGCCATGACTAGATCTCCTTCATTTTCACGATCTTCATCATCCATAATGATAACCATTTTGCCCTGACGCAAATCTTCAATAATCTCTTCTGTTGTATTCATTCTGTTGTATTTATTTGCTTAAAAAACCACTGTTTTGTAATAACTCTTCAGTCACTGCGCCCATCGAGCAAGCCGCAGCCTCGCCCTTCATTAATCGCTCCATATACCGGGCTAATAAATCCACCTCAAGATTGATCTCTGTTCCAGTGGTCATACTCCCTAATGTGGTTTGTTGTAAAGTATGCGGCACGATATTGACACTAAACATCGCCCCATCCACCTCATTAACCGTTAGGCTAACACCATTAATACAAATAGAGCCCTTTTCTGCTATATATTTAGCCAGCTCATTCGGCACTTGAAATTTATAGCGATAAGATCGTCCATCTTGATGTTTAGAAACAACCTTTCCCAGGCCATCAACATGCCCACTAACTATATGCCCACCTAATCGTGTAGAAGGTGTTAATGCTAATTCCAGATTAACGGCTGTCCCTGCAACTGCGGACTTTAATATCGTTCTTGCGATGGTCTCATTAGAAACATCCGCACAAAAATAATTTGAGCCTAATTCAACAGCTGTTAAACAAACCCCATTAACAGCAATACTGTCGCCTAGATTAGTATCCTCAAAAGATAGTTTTCCCGTGCTTATTTTTAAACGATAGTCACCGCCCATTGCTTGAATGCTTTCTATTTTCCCTACCGCTAAAATTATTCCTGTAAACATATTATTTTGCTGTTTCAAAAGTCAGTTTTAAATCAGTGCCTACCTGCCTGACACTTGTCATATTCAGTTGTTTTTTATCTGCCATTTTTTGCATATCGGGCAGATTAAATAAACCACGTCCCTGGTCGCCTAAGACACACGGAGCCATGTACAGTATCCACTCATCGACTAACTTCTCACTTAATAAAGCACCATTAAGAATTGCACCTGCTTCTACTAAAACATTATTAATCTGTTGTTCCCCTAAAAAAAACATAACAGCTTGTAGATCCAGTTTGTTGTCTTTTTCTCTAATCTGAAAAACCTGGTAGCCTGTTTTTTCCAGCGCAGTTATTTTTTGATCATCATCACTGCAAGTTAAAACCCATATCTGCCCTGGTAGCTCCAACATTTTGCTATTTGATGGCATTTTTAACTGTGAATCTAAAATCACCCGAACTGCTAGCGTAACCTGTTCACCTACCCTTGCATTTAAAGAAGGATTATCCTCTAAAACCGTATTAATTCCTGTCAATATAGCAGAACTCTCAGCCCTTAATCTCTGCACATCAGATCTGGACTGAGGAGATGTTATCCATTGACTTTCCCCCGATGCCATCGCAGTTCGCCCATCAAGACTCATGGCTAATTTACTACGCACGAAGGGCAAGCCCGTTGTCATTCGTTTAATATAACCTTTATTTAAAGCTTCTGCCTGTTGCTGTAAAACACCACATTCAACAATTATCCCGGCATCTTGCATTTTTCTTAAACCACGTCCGGCAACTAAAGGGTTAGGGTCTTGCATGGCAACAACAACTCGATCAATACCTGCCGTAATTAAAGCATCACAACAAGGGGCTGTTTTCCCTTGATGACTACAAGGCTCTAATGTCACATAAGCAGTCGTACCTTTAGCATTATCAATTTTATTTAAAGCATTAATTTCCGCATGTGCAGAGCCTGCCTTTACATGCCAGCCCTCGGCAACAAGCTGTTCATCCTTAACTAAAACACAACCCACTCTTGGGTTCGGGTCTGTTGTGTAACATCCCTTTTCTGCCAGTTTTAAAGCCATTGCCATAAACACAGCATCTTGATTTGACATTATTTTTTCTGCAAACTTTCTATCATTTCGGTAAATTCACTAACATCCTGAAAACTTCGATAAACCGAGGCAAAACGCACAAAAGCCACATGATCTAAGCTACTCAGTTCTTTCATCACAAGTTCACCTAAATCATCAGCTAAAAGTTCCCTATCCCCTTTAGCCGTCATCGCTTTTTTAATTCTACAGATAGCGGCTTCTATATCTTCAC
>JAGLUC010000378.1 GCA_023134955.1 Methylococcales bacterium
ACGGGGAAACCGATGCCTCGAAACCCCGTATTACACTTCGTTTGATACGGACTACACTATGTGTTAATAACACAGTGTCAAAATACCCTGCCAGAACTTTTGGGATGATTAATATAAGTTACAAATGTATCTTATGGAGCATCCAAACACAGGAGATTTAAAATGACTGAACGTAATATAGCTCTTGAAAAACACCGAAACTCTTGAGGAAATAAAAGAAATTTATCCGTTAAATCACTTCGGCAGATTTCTTGCCTCTTTTCTCATTAACACGCATCAACAGGAAAAAACCAATAACAAAAAATAGTAATGTTGATAATAATGCCAGACGATGATTCCCCTGGGTAAAAAAATTAACCAAACCATAGCTTAAAGGCCCAACAATCGCCGAGAACCGATTGACTAGCCCCCATAGCCCAAGAAACTCAGCCGATCTGGCTGGTGGTGTAAACATACTCACCAGCCCTCTACCAATAGCCTGACAAGAACCCAACGCCATACCAATGAGGTTCCCGGCAATCCACATATGTACCGGCAAAGTTGCCACAAATGCAGTCAGTATGGCGATAATCCACAAAACCAACGTCATTGCTAATGTAGGTACTGAGCCTATCTTGTCCTGCAGATGTCCACCAATGAGGGCACCCACTGCAGCGGTCACATTAACCACCATAATCAAAATGATCAATTCCTGCTGGACAAAGCCCATAACCTCCTGTGCATAAATAGCTGCCAGTACAACGACAGTGCTAACGCCTGACTGATATACTGCCAATGCCAGCAAAAAACGAAATAAATCCTGAAAATGCATAGCTTGCTTCAATGTATGCCGCAGCCGCATAAAACTGATGCGAAAATAAGAAATTTCATTTTCTTTAGGGTTTGCTACAGCACGTTCACGCAACCAAATAAAGGTTGGAGTTACCATTAAAGCAAATATTGCCGCAGTTATGAGCAAAGTTACCGGGATAATATCGGTGTCAGCCATCCCTTTTTGCCGCCCCCACTGAATAAACCACAAACAACAACCTAGAGTCAGTAAGCCGCCAAAATAACCAATACTCCAACCATATCCAGACATACGCCCCATTTTTTCCTTAGACACTAGCTCAGGTAAAAAGGCGGCAATCAGATTCTCGCCCAAGGCAAACATAATCGTAGAACAGATCACCAGCACTATAGCAAACAATACTTCGCCAGGCTCAGCCAATGACAATAAAGCAGTAGCAGATACACATCCTATACTGGAAAGCAGTAGAAATAATTTTTTACTTGCCCGGTCATCGGCTACCGCACCGATAATTGGGCCAACTATCATCACGACAAGATTAGCCAGACCAATAGCCAAAGACCATAACAAAGTTGGCATACCAGAACCAACTCCACCTACATTGACAGCAATAACACCAACGAAATAGGCACTAAAAATTGTAGTGAGTACCACAGTGGTATACCCAGAATTAGCAAAATCAAATAAAGCCCAAGCCAGTAACTCCTTTCGTTCTGCCACAGGCTTTATTTTTTGATGTTTTTTCGAATAAAGGTTCATTAAGTTTAATAGTTTAGTAAGGTATGAGCTTAGGTCTTGTAATGCGTATAAAGATGAATTTAATGCGCATTACAAGATCATTTTTCACTTTACCTTCTGATATTTTTAAGTCACATGAAGTATAAAATAAAGAACTCAATAGTGCAAAACACCAGGCTTTACCCCGTTCTCGTGTTTAGTATAGGGATCTAGTAAATGAACTAAGGATATGCTAGGGTACAATAAACTTACCCTGAATAACAGGTTAAAATAAACTTGTTAAGGAATTTACCTAAGAAGAATAGTTATACACACCAACTAAAATAGAGGTGCTTTAAAATGTCAGAAAAATCTACTCACACTCATCTTGTTTTCATTAGACAAAACATAGAAGATATTTCACTGTCTGTAATTGATAAGTATTGTCATAAACAAAAATCGACCACTTGTAAAGACAAAAAAGAGTTAATTGTTTTTGCAAGCAATATTATTGACACACATGGTTTCTACTTGTCATTAACAGCTCATTTCAGTAATAACGAATCGTTAAATATCAAAATTCCACATCATTTGGTTTTCTTAATCCAAGAAACACAAGAACATATAGTTGGAAACTCAATACCTTTTGGTTTTAATTCTCATTGACTTTTTTTATGACTATTGTTTCTATGAAAATATATTTACCAGGTAGTATGAATTCACCGTCAATATCAAGCAATTCATTACTATCTATTTGTCGTGCTTTTTTTTCAAAATATATAGTAGATGTTTTTTCTTCTTCACTCATAATAAAAACCTACAAGAGTATAACAATCACATGCACTCAGACCTTAAAAGCAGCATAAATCTATATGATATTCAAGCCTGGTGTACTGGATTGTTGGTTAAAATATCCACACTCACTTAGCTTTCAAGGCTGGTGATGTGGGCGTTATACCTTTAAGAAAATAGTAGATGGATATACCTAAAAGACTATATAAGTACGAATCTGTAAATACATATAGTCTGGCTAATTTAAAAAATCAGCAAGTATATTTTTCAAAACCAATCAACTTTAATGATCCGTTTGATTGTGCTATAGGTTGTACATTTAAGGATATTTCTCAAAATGATTTAGAGGCTATATATGAGCACTATTTAACAAAAAGCCCTAGTGAATTAGAGTTCAAAAAGAAGTTTGGAAAAAATCCTAATAAATATTTTTTAAGGTTTTTACAAAAATCGGTGGAAGAATTATTTTTTAAATCAAGAAATGAAGTCCTTAATAATCGAGGTGTAACATGTTTTTCAGAGTTATCAGACGAAATTTTAATGTGGTCGCATTATGCAGACAAACATAAAGGGTTTTGTTTGGAGTTTGATTCTCAATATGAACCTTTTGATAAGGCTATTGATGTAAAGTATAGTAAGAAAATATCTCATGTAGATCCCGTATCTATAATCTTAGATTCTGACCCAGATCAAGTCTTAAAAATGGTAACTACAAAATATAAGTCATGGGAATATGAGAAAGAATGGCGGTCAATTCATACAGAGGGAAATGTTAAGTTTGGTTATTCATCAGAAGCATTAACTGGAATTTATTTCGGCTCTAAAATTGATTATGCTCACTTTGAAATTATTGCTCTAATTATTCAAGGGCAGAATCCTGATGTTAAACTATATGAAGGCTCTATTTCAGAAGATAAATATGGAGTAAGCTTTAAAGAGGTAAGATATATGTCATACCTGAAAGCTAAAGATTGTGGGATGGTATAACAAAAAATTCCAGTCGACCGCTGGCAGCGCAGTTTTTTCCCCAGAGGTCATTTTATATCAAAGTCCAGTGTGTTTGCAGAGGTCATCGTACATCTGCCAGCGACCACTGAATTTGGCGTAAAATTAAAGGGGACGCTACCCTTTGAGTGAAACT
>JAGLUC010000379.1 GCA_023134955.1 Methylococcales bacterium
TTTATTTCAACGTCTCCTCACCCAACCCTCCCCAGCAAGGGAGGGCTTTTAAGAGTATATAAACTTGTTTCAAAGCACTGATTATATTTTCCACACTTAACGGTGACATAGCCTTTAAATTTGACCAAGGGCTTTAAAAGCAATTGGTTTAGCGGTTTGACCTGAAGTATCTGGCAATAAAATTGTCAAAAAAGGTATGCATTAAAAGTGCTGATAGAATTAATGCTGTGCCTATGGCAATTTTTAAAGTGAAAGGTTCATGATTAAAGGTATGCCCTAAATACAATGCAATAACGGGGGAGATCATAGGGATCATTCCCACTGTAGTGGCGGGTAAATGAATAAGGGTGTAGTAATACAGGACAAAACCTACAGTTGTCGCTATCGTGCCTAGGTAAACAATAGAAATGATGTTAATCACTGATAATTGTTGTGGTAGCTGAGCATCATCAAACACTATCCAGGTGATTAAATAAGCGGGGAGGGCAAACAATAAGCCTCCTGTGACTTGAGTTGATGCAGGAAGTTTTGCCTGAATACGTTTGACCCAGACGGCACTCGCTGTTTGTAAAGATACGGCTGTTAAAACGCTGATAATGCCATATACGGCTTTAATATCTAGCTGTAAGGCAGAGTTAAATAATATGGCTAATCCCGAAAATCCTAAAAAATAAGAAGTTAATTTGCCAAATGTCAGGCTTCGTTCTTTTAACCATAAGGCTGAGAATATTGCGGTTATAAAGGGTGATAAACCAAAAACTATAGATACCCATCCTGATGGGATAAATTGCGCACCCCAGTATACAGCTATCATTGCGCCATAGATTTGTACGGCTATGGCTAAATAAGTTAGCCTGGCTTTGCGGTGAGAAGGCAGACGTTTTCGTTTCAATAGGAGTACTATTAACATACATATTGCACCTATAAACATCCGGGAGCTTGAGCCAAAAATAAACCCAGGTCCATCACCACTCCATTTAATGGCAAGTGGGGTGGTCGCCCATAAAATGATAATGCTGAGGAAGGCGGCGGTAATTCGTATTTTCAAGTTGTAAATGGTTATTTAACTATATGGCTATTAACAAACCACAGGT
>JAGLUC010000038.1 GCA_023134955.1 Methylococcales bacterium
CATTTTTAGCTAGTTGTTTGTTCCAGCGTAATAAAATGTTGCCACCAGTTAATTTAGCATCTGTAGCAACAGTAGTATTAAAAGGAGCTACAAATTGCATTTGATTAACAGTGTACCTTAGTAAACCTTTATAAATATCACCTTGAACTGTAATGTCATCTGAACTGGATGCAGATGTGTCCAAACGAAAACCTCCACGCTCCATCTGCCATTGATCATTAGCATCTTGATTATTTAAATCAACATTACTCTCACGTTCAAAATATTTGCCATAAACTCGGTAGTGAGTTGAATCATTGATTTTTCCACCATAACGGCCGCCACCGAATACTCGTTCTTTTGATCCTCCGCCAGCCATCAGATAACCATCCTGAGTTTGATCGGCTTTTTTAGTGATAATGTTAATTACGCCATTAACCGCATTCGACCCCCATAAAGTGGCACCTGGACCACGGATAACTTCAATACGATCTATATCTTCAAGTAGAGTATCTTGTACATCCCAATTAACACCTGAGAAAAATGGAGTATAAACACTGCGACCATCAATAAGTACTAATAACTTATTAGAAAAACGGCTATTAAAGCCCCGAGCTGAAATAGCCCATTTATTCCCATCAATTCTTGCAACATCAATACCTGGAGCCATACGCAGAGCCTCTGGAATACTGGTTACTCCTGAATTTTTAATATCCTGGTGAGTGATGACAAAAATAGCCGAAGCAGCTTTAGAAATTTTTTGAGCTTTTTTACTGACAGATGTGACCTGTAAATTAAGTAAATCACTTAGATTAAGATTGATTAGTTCTTTTTGTTCTAAAGCAAGCTCTTCCATAGACAGATTAGCTCTGACCAAGGAAGGGCTTAATAGAAGTATGATTACAATTAAAGATTTTTTTAAAAAAGAATAGATATGTACGCAAAAATTAAGATACATAGATAAATTGTAATTGAGCTGAATAACGAGGGTAAAATACATCGGGTAGTCTGTTAATGTCAATATTACACTAGATGGCTTTCATTTATTTCATTATTTATTAGCTGTGGTTTATCAAAGATGAGTAAAGCTGAAAAAACAAGTGCTATACTCACCCCATTTTTTTGCTAATCATTGAATATGAAAAAAACTGATTTTAGCTATCATTTGCCTGAACATTTAATTGCCCAAAAACCTTTAAATGAACGGGTTGCCAGTCGCTTACTTTGTATGGATAAAGTAACAGGCAGTATAAAGGATCGTTTGTTTGTGGACTTTGTTGATTTTGTTAATGAGAATGACCTTTTGGTGTTAAATGATACCAAGGTTATTCCTGCTCGATTGTATGGTAAAAAACAAACAGGCGGCAAAGTTGAAGTTTTAATAGAAAGAATTACTGATCAACAGCATGCCGTTGCACATATTCGTTCTAGTAAGTCGCCCAAGGCTGATACGATTATTGAGTTAGATCATGGTTTTAGCTGTGTAGTGACAGGACGGGATAATGATCTGTTTTGTCTGCAATTTTTGGGTGAAAAAACAGTATTAGAATTACTCGATAATATAGGGCACATCCCCCTACCGCCTTATATTACCAGAGAAGATGATGAGGAAGACTTAAGTCGTTATCAAACGGTATTTGCAAAACAAGTCGGCGCAGTTGCTGCACCAACGGCAGGCTTGCATTTTGATCAAGCGACTCTGGATAAGCTTGAGCAAAAAGGTGTGGCTAAAGCTTTTGTTACCTTACACGTTGGTAGCGGAACATTTAGACCTGTTAAGGAAGATGACTTATCCAAACATTTAATGCACAAAGAGTATTATGCAGTTCCGCAAGCGACAGTGGATGCTATTAATAAAACAAAAGCCAAGGGAGGCAGAATTATTGCCATTGGTACCACAGCAGTCAGGGCGTTAGAGTCTGCGTCTGTCAATGGTCAACTAAAGGCCGGTTTTGGTGAAACCAATTTATTTATCATCCCTGGCTACTCATTTAAATCAGTCGATGCCATGTTAACCAATTTTCATTTGCCTGAATCCACTCTGTTAATGTTGGTTTCTGCATTTGCCGGGTATAAACATGTGATGCAGGCTTATCAACATGCGATTAAACAATCTTACCGATTTTTCAGTTATGGTGATGCCATGTTTCTTTCTACACCATCCAACAACTGAGTACTTTATATAGGAAGTGAGGTTTTAACCTGGCTTAGTTATTGCGAGATTAAAACTTCACTTCCAATTCATTATATTGCCCGTATGGTATTTAAAGCAGTCAATGCAAAAGCCACTTTCAACAAGGTATAATAGGCATTTTTTTATTAGTCGCTTAATGTAATGCCAGAGAATTCAATTTTTACTCCAGAATTACCCCAAACAAATAATCAGCCCATTTTTTGGACAGGTTTAAAGGGCTGTGGTGATTCCTTGGCAATTGCTTCTGCAATTAAAAATGAAAACCGATTATTCGTGATTGTCACCCCAGATAATCAAACAGCATTTCGCTTGGAACATGAACTGTCCTTTTTTTTATCAGATAGCCATCCCATCTTGCATTTCCCGGATTGGGAAACATTACCTTATGATGTTTTTTCGCCTTTACCTGAGATTATTTCTGAGCGCTTAAAAACACTAGCGATATTACCTCAGACTAAACGGGGGGCACTAGTTGTTTCGGTAGCCACTTTAATGCACCATTTAGCCCCAAGAGAGCATGTTTTAGCACACAGTTTTTCGATAGAAATTGCTAGCGAATTTAATATGGAATTAAATCGCATCAAGCTGGAAAGTGTAGGCTATCAATGCGTCTCACAAGTGTATCAACATGCTGAATTTGCGGTACGAGGCTCAATTATTGATTTATTCCCGATGGGTAGTAAATATCCTTACCGGATTGAATTATTTGATGATGAAGTCGAATCAATCAGGACATTTGATCCTGATACACAGCGGTCTTTAGAGAAGATTGAGCGGGTTGAATTGTTTCCAGCAAGGGAGTTTCCTTTTACCGATGATGCGATCAAACACTTTCGGCAGGCTTTTAGAAATCAATTTCCTGAAGTATCCCCCAAAAACATTTTATATTTAGATGTCAGTAAAGGCATTGCTCCAGGTGGCATTGAATATTATTTACCATTATTTGTTGATAATACAGAGACCTTGTTTGATTATTTGCCCCAAACTACTGTATTTGTATTGCCTGAGCTGGCTAATGAGGCTGCGAAAAATTTTTATGCTGAGGCAGAAGAGCGTTTTCAGCAAAGAAAATATGATGTTGATAGACCACTTTTAGATCCGTTTCAACTGTTTATTAACAGCGATGAGTTGCAGCAGAAGTTAGCATTATTTTCACAAGTGATATTGACCGGGCAAGCTAATAATAATGTAGATTTTCACTGTCAGTCTTTACCAGAACTCACTATAGATGCTCGATTAAAAGAACCTGCAAAGCAATTATTAAGTTTTATCAATAATTTTTCAGGAAAAGTACTTTTTGTCGCTGAAACAGCAGGGCATAGAGAAGGTTTAATTGAAAAACTGAAGAAATATAAGATTAATTTAAAGTTGATCCCTGATTGGCAAAGTTTTTTGGATGAAAGCTCCACACAAGTATCAGCATCAACTTATATTTTAGAAGCCCCTATGGATCATGGCATATTACTTGACCATCCAGATATTGCCATTATTACAGAAAGACAGCTCAGTGGCGAAAAGGTTCAGCAAAGACGAAGACGAAAAAAATCAGCGGCTAAAGAACTAGAAAATATATTTAATAACCTGAATGAATTAACTATTGGTTCGCCTGTGGTTCATCAGGAGCATGGGGTAGGGCGTTATCTTGGTCTACAGACTATTGAAATTGGGAATATTGAATCAGAGTTCCTTACTTTAGAATATGCCAATAATGACAAATTATATGTACCTGTTGCCTCATTACATTTAATTGGCAGATATAGTGGAGCAAGTGCAGAAAGTGCTCCATTACATAAGCTGGGGAGTGATCGCTGGAGTAAAGCCAAGAAAAAAGCCATGGAACGGGCGCGGGATGTTGCCGCTGAATTGCTGGATATTCATGCCAAACGTGCCGCGAAATTAGGACATGCCTTTCAAGTGCAAGATGAGGAATATTTAACTTTTTCAGCAGCATTTCCGTTTGAAGAAACCCCTGATCAACAATCAGCAATTGATGCACTGTATCAGGATATGTTGGGAAAACAACCTATGGATCGAGTGATTTGTGGTGATGTGGGTTTTGGCAAAACAGAGGTTGCCATGCGTGCCGCGTTTATTGCAGTGCAAAGTGGTAAGCAAGTGGCTGTATTAGTCCCCACAACACTTTTAGCTCAGCAACATTATCAGAATTTTAGAGATCGATTTGCAGACTGGCCGATACGTGTTGAAGTAATGTCGCGGTTTGTGACAGCTAAACAGCAAAAAATTATCATGGCTGATCTTGAAAGTGGTCAGGTTGATATTGTGATTGGCACTCATAAATTACTATCTAAAGAACTCAAGTATAAAGCTTTAGGGCTTGTTATTATTGATGAAGAGCATCGTTTTGGAGTACGGCAAAAAGAATATTTCAAACAATTACGATATGAGTTGGATTTATTAACTCTGACGGCGACACCTATTCCAAGAACCTTGAATATGGCAATGGCTGGACTAAGGGATATTTCTATTATTGCCAGCCCACCTCCTAATCGACACCCGATTAAAACCTTTATTAGTGAATGGAGTGATATTCAAATTCAAGAAGCTTGTCAACGAGAAATTAAACGGGGAGGGCAAGTTTTCTTTTTACATAATGATGTTAAAACCATGGATAAAATGGCTAGGGAAATTGAAAAATTAGTCCCAGAAGCCAGAGTAAAAATTGCCCATGGGCAAATGGCTGAGCGTGAGCTTGAACAAATTATGCTGGATTTTTATCACCAACGCTTTAATTTGCTGCTGAGTACAACCATTATTGAAAGCGGAATTGATATTCCTACCGCTAATACTATTATTATTAATCGAGCTGATAAATTAGGTCTGGCTCAATTGCACCAATTAAGAGGGCGAGTAGGGCGCTCACATCATCGTGCCTATGCTTATTTTATTGTGCCACCAAAATCTTTAATGAGTAAAGATGCGGTTAAACGATTGGAAGCCTTGGATACTTCGGGTGAATTGGGTGCTGGGTTTATGCTGTCATCTCATGATATGGAAATCAGAGGGGCTGGTGAGCTATTAGGTGATGGACAAAGCGGTCAAATACAGGAGATTGGTTTTACTTTGTATACTGAGCTTTTGGAGCGAGCAGTCGCTGCCTTAAAATCAGGCAAGCAACCTGAACTTGATGCCCCTATGGAGACAGGGCCTGAAGTCGATTTGCAAACTCAAACATTAATACCAGAAGATTATTTGCCCGATATTCATGCTCGATTAGTGTTATATAAACGGATTGCTAGTACAGATACCACAGAAGAGTTGAGAGCTCTAAAAATTGAAATGATAGATCGCTTTGGACTGTTGCCAGATGCGGTTAAAGCTTTGTTCAGTGTGACAGAGTTAAAGCAACAAGCTGAGCCATTAGGTGTAAAGAAAATTGATATTCATGCGGCTGGAGGACGAATTGTCTTTAATGCAGAGCCTAAAATCAATACTGATCAGTTGATTTCTTTAATACAAACGCAATCGCAATGTTTTAAATTTGATGCACCTGATAAACTAAAGTTTACCAAAACCTTTGAACATATTGATGAAAAAATTGAATTTTTAACTGAATTACTTGAGAAGTTAAGCATTTAATAGCTATTATATACTCTTCACGTTCAATAATACCCCGTTTTAGCACGCATCTTATCGCGATGGGCGTTGTTGTAAAGTATTGAAATAGATTGCTATTCCTGCTACTTTACGCCTAGCCCATCACAATAATCTACACACTAAAATGGGGTGTTCTTGAACGCAAAGAGTATAGTGATATAGAAAATACTCTATGTGTTAAAAAAAATTACTTTTGGAAAAAAATGAATAAAACGAAACTATTGATTTTAGTCGCATTAAATTTATTTTGTATTAATGTCTATGCTGCTACCAATACGAATGCGTACAAAATTGAGCTGATAATTTTCTCTCAAGATATGCCTAATACAGAAGTATTTGAGCAGACGGAAAGTAAAATTGTCTGGCCTAAGCGAGTGGATAAGTTATCTGACTATGGAAATATCACTGCAGAATTTAAAACATTAAAAAGAAGTTATGCTAATTTAGCCAGTGGCAAAGGTTATAAACCGTTAAAATATGCAGCGTGGATTCAGAAAATAAAGGTTAATAGCTTAAGTCGTGCTGTAAAAATAACCAATAGAGATGGAACGATTAATGGATATTTTCGTATTCAGCGTGGACATCTTATCCATATGATTGCAGATATTGAATATTCAACAGATTCATTGGTCTATCGCCTGAATGAAAAACGTCGTTTTAAATTAAATGATACTCATTATTTAGATCATCCAAAATTTGGTATTCTTGCTCGTATTTCGCCTGTCGAAAAAAGTAAGTAGATGTTTTATTTTCCTGATTTCCAGTGTCATCACAGTAATCAATAATGTGGCACTGTAAGATCAAGATCTGATCTTGTTCGATCTTATTGATAAAGGAGTAGCTATGAAGAGCAATGAAGCACATGCTTTACTGAGTGTTTTGATTGTTTTCTCACTATTATTTGCCTGTAATAGTGCTAGTGCAAACCCAAATTTGTCTGGTCCACCTGGTATGTGGGAGTACCTGCTCGTTGGGCTTCTTATCGCTGGCGCAGTTGTTGTTTTGTTAGTTATTTATGTTTGGTATGGTGTTAAGCAGTTACTCAGTGAGAATAGGCGTAACAGGTCTAAGGGCAAGGCGATGCTTTTTGGATTAGCGTTGCTAGTAATTACTTTGTCAACATTCTTTATCGACTATAATTTTTATATATTAAGCGGCAATAAACCAGATGATGTGTCAGTGGTTAAAAAGGCTTATCAAGATTATTATTTTGAGCTTGAAGATGGTCGGATCTTTTTTAGGACTGGTACAGTTTATTTTCATTTTAAGTCAGGCTCGCCAGTAGTGGTTCGTTATAGCAATGGAACAAATAATTTACAGTTTCATAAAGTAATCAAATATACCTCATCCGAAATAACACGTATAAAACTAAATCAATCTGGTAAATGGTTTAGCATTCCAATTATCCCCAGTTTTGTTAATCGTTATCGGTTGGCTCCAGTTATTCATGTGTCTGAGTTAAGATCAGACTGGCAGTTTGATGATTTAATCGCCCATAAAGAGATTTTACTTTATTGGTGTTGTGATCCTGCCTGGACTAAGTTACTGGTTCAACGTGGTGGCGATCCAAATTATATTCAAAAGGATAAGTCACCTATTTTTTCTGTCACAGACAGCTGGTATTTTGCATCTCATGGGACAAAAAAAAGTCAGAATATCGAAAAGGTATTGTCAATAATGCTGACTGCTGGTGTAGATGTTAATGGTCTTGATAAAAATGGTGATACAGCTTTACATAGAATTACAAAGAATATCCATAAAAAACAAGTTCGCTGGCTTTTAGATAATGGTGCTGATCCTAATATTCGTAATAAGGAGGGTAAAACAGTTGCTGATTTGTTGTACGATGAGATTGCAGTGATGACAACCAATGCAATGTCTGATAGAACTCGTAATTATCGGTATCAGGAAATGAAAAAAATGCTCCAGATGCTCGCACAGGGGAAAGAAGAGAAAGCAGTACCATAGGATGTGCTGAGGTACGAAGCGCATCAGCTCTAAATAGCAAAAAATGTGACTCCTATCGTCAGCACATCCTATTATTTATGGTGAATTATGACACAATACCGTAGAATTTATGTGCCTGGGGCAAGCTGGTTTTTTACTGTTAATTTGGCACATAGACAGAATAATAGATTGCTTGTTGAGCAAGTTGGTTTGTTACGAGAGGCTTTTTTTTATGTGAAAAAACGCAAGCCATTTGAAATTAATGCGGTGGTGATTATGCCAGACCATTTACATTGTATTTGGACATTGCCTGATGGGGATGCGGATTATTCAGGACGTTGGAATTTACTTAAAAGCTATTTTTCTCGTAATACATCTAAAGGGGAAGCCATTTCAGCAAGCCGAAATAAACGTAGGGAGCGTGGCATATGGCAACGTCGGTTTTGGGCGCACATGCTGACCGATCAAGATGATTTTAATATTCATTTTGATTATATTCATTGGAATCCTGTTAAACATGGCTGGGTAGAATCAGTTAGGAGTTGGTCTTATTCTAGTTTTCATCGCTATGTGGAAAATGGTGTTTATTCAGTTGATTGGGGACATTCAGGTGATTTTTCTGTTGAATTTAATGAGTGAAATTGTTGAGTGTGATGCGCTTCATACCTCAGCACATCCTATGATTGTTGCATAGCAGACTTTGAAATCTCGGATGCGTTCCCACGCAGGAAGCGTGGGAACGAGAGAAAAGAGTTATTTATCAGTTCTTTTAAATACAACTCTACGGTTATTTGCACGTCCTGCTCTTGTATGATTGTCAGAAACAGGTTCTGCTTCACCAAAACCGATAGTTACTAAACGTGAAGCATCTATACCATTTTTGATAAGTAGATATTTAACACTGTTTGCTCTGCGTTCTGACAGGTTTTGATTGTATTGTGCTGAACCTTGGCTATCTGTATGACCTTGAATTTCAACTGTTAATGATGGGTTAAGTCTTAAAACTTTAGTTGCATTATCAAAGGTATTTTCAAAACCAGCTTTAATACTGGCTTTGTTTACGTCAAATAATACCCCACGGAAAGACCAGCAACCGTCTTTATCAACGACAGCGCCACGTGGTGTGTTGGGGCATCTATCTCTATTGTCGAGAATACCATCACCATCAGAATCACTTTCCTGAACAATGCTATAGCTTGAATCGATAGGGGTAATAGGTGTGATTGATGTAAAAAAAACTTTTTTTACAAAATTAACCATACTGCTACTAGATGAAATTGCTGCGGCAGTTGTAGAGAAACCACATCCTGAAATATCAGAAATTTCTTGTAGAACAGCTTGTCCTGCCTGTTCTTTTTTATTGCCAACCCATACAGTATAAATACATAACTTATTGCCGTATTGTTGTTTAAGTGCATGAACCTGAGGGATGGGTGAGGAGTCATAATTATGACCATCACTCAATAGAATAAGTGCGATAGTTCCAGACGCAGATGCAAGATCGGCACTTGCCGCTGTAAATGAACTGGTGACGTTAGTCCCACCACTAGAACATTCTAATGAATTGATAGCATCAGCAAATGAAGCTGTGGAATAGCGTTGAGTAGCTTGGTTTAGTTTGCTGAATCCCCATGATACACAAGGTCCGAAACCAAAACTACGCAAGCCAGAGCTTAGTTTAATATTCGGGATGGTTTGGTTCATGCGATTTAATAACTCTTTTTCTACTGATAATTTAGTAGCAGTTGCTTGACCTGAAAAACCAGAGCCCAAGTATGGATCACTCATGGAAGATGATGAATCATTAATCACGAAAAATGATTGTTTTTTCTGTTTTAAATGACCTGTTCTAACCAAGCGATTTAAATCTTTTGCTTGAAAGGATTGAAATGGATTACTTGTTTGAGTCGCACAACCCGAAAGTGTGATACTAGCTATCAAGAGTAATGTTTTTTTCATTGCAAATCTCTATGGTTAAAGTGTGAGGTATATCAAAGTAATATTTTTATAATTGTGCGTAATATTAACATTCTCAGAGTTTTCAATCAATCGAATCAGTTTAGCCGGAGGTTTTGTCTTGTAGGCGAGTTAAAATTGTTTAATGGAAGTGTCCTGATATATTGATAAGGATTGCAGTAGCGCATAGATGCAAGGTGTTAAGGAAAAGATTAGCGCCCCCTTTTTCCTAAATAGCAACCTTGGGCTTCAGATGCCTGGGTTGCCTCCAGCCAGCTAACTTGTCGAGCAATACATTGACCATCGACTAAATTCCTCCAACATTCACAAACAAGTTATTCAGGATTACATAGACCGGTGTCATTATCCAGAATGGTTCCTTCAGAGCAGCTTATATTAAAATAAAAATTACCTAATTCAAAAGGTAGTTTTTGACCATCTTTTAAAGCTTTGAGCCATCCTGCTTGATACCAAATGTTGCCATTAAAATATTCAATGTGACAACAATTTTGTTCATAATTATGCCTTGCGGTAAAATCATGACATGCCAGCAATGCTGACTCTTTCTTATCATAGTACTCATTAACAATATAATGAGACCTTTCTATTACCTCTATAACTTCAGATTGTGCTCTAGGAATGACTATCAAATAACAAACAATAAGCAAGAGCCCCCAAATGAAAAAAGTTTTCCTGTAAGGACTAAAATTTAATGTCTGGTGCTCAGCCTTATCCTCGAAATTATTGTTTTTTAAATAAATCAAAGAGTGGCTCATATTATTATTTTGTTCATTTATCATTTATGATCCCCTATAAATATTAAAGTTGCTCAATTAGCCATACAATACATACCGTAACTGTCAGCATATTTGTTTTTGAGAAAGCTTTTTGAATCTAGAAATTGTAAGGTCGCATTCTGTATAGATGGATACACTTTGGTTAAACAGTTTGAAGGTTCTGATGGTTTCAGCAGTGGACTGATATGCAGTTGCGGCATCGCCTGATAATGCGTAACGTCCATCGTTCTGTGACTGGGCTGCCAGCCAATCAAGTCCTGCATTGGTACTATTGGCAGGGGAAACAGTTAACAGAGTTAGCAATGCCATGATAGGGCTGGCAAGCGTATGTTTGTGCTGATTAAAAGTCTTATACCTCATTTTTTATCCTCACAATAATTTTTCTTTAGGGCTAGGGTTTTAACAGCAAGGGTAACGAAAAACCTGGGTGAGTTATCCGATAATCCCACTATCGTTGAGTTTAAAGCGCCATAGACCAGTGATTTTGTGTCACCATCTTTCGATGGTTTTGCCATTAACCTACATTCTCAGTTAGCTGTTTGTACTGATTTACACAGCCGTTGTCATTATCAAGCTTTTTAATTTGATTACTAAGGTAGCAGGCTATGTTGTTTTTTTAGGTTGAAGTGAACCATAATCGAAATTACCATATATTAATAGTGGTTTATAGTAAAAATTTGAGATTAGTCACAATAACCAAGACTTAATGACCTCAAAATCATATTTAATTACCCACATACTTCTGCTGTTTTAAATACTATTTAGATTTCTTGATTACACCAGATGGTGTTCCGTGTAGCATTGATTTATCAAAAAAGTTTAAGATTTCATAGCCAACAGACTAGAATTCAGCTTATGTCTTTTCAGGAAGTTTTTTAATAATAAAAAGCTTAGGTGATGTTGCTTTTTCTGAACCATTTATAATCTGAATGCTGTACTTTGACAGAAGTAGTTGCTTGACCCATTGTTCAATTTCTTTTGTTTCTATATTGCCACCAATATGTCCTGGATATGCGACTATGGTCATTATGCCAGTATCGGCGAGTATATCTATTGATTGATTAACTGCTGTAAGTGTTGATTTTGCATGTGTAATAACACTTTTATCACTACCAGGAAGGTAGCCAAGATTAAAGCTGATGGCTTTTATTTTTTTATGAAATTGAATAGGAATATGTTCGCTCATATTACTATGGCTATCATGAATAAGTGTTAGATTAGTCGTGTTATATTCAGATTCTAATTTTGCATGAGTCGCTTCTATTGCTTGTTTTTGTATATCAAAACCAAATACTTTTCCATGCTTGCCTACTTGTTGAGCAAGAAATAAAGTGTCATAACCATTACCTACAGTGGCATCTATGGCAATATCGCCAAGTGATAAAACTTGTTGAATAAAATGGTGGGCTTGCGATGTTAAAGAAACTTGTTTAGTCACAGGTTAGTGCTTTCTTGATTTTCTTCTATTACAGGGCGAATAAATTTTTGCCCTGGAATTTCATGACGAATTTTTTGTAATATTTTTTCATTCAAGGTGTTACCCTGTTTCAGAAGTATTGTGCCTTCTTGATTAATTAAATCACCTTGCTCAAGTACGCCAGTTTTAAGAAAGACCATTTTGTAGACAGATAATGCATTATGATTTTTAGGTTGAAGTAAAACAGGATTTTTATTGAGTAGTGTTAAGAATGTTGTAACCATTTTTGGGTCTAAACCAAATTCGTTAGTAGAGTTTGTTATTTGAGCAATGGCATTGTCAGGTGTTATTCTTTTTTTACTAGATGCCATGCCTGTTAAAAGAGAATCATACGAATCTGCAATATTAAGAATTCGGGCAAAAACAGGAATATTGTTAGCTTTTAATTGATCAGGAAAACCAGTTCCATCATATTTTTCATGATGATGACGAATTGCTGCTAACAACTCTTTATCTGAAGTTACACTAGACATGAGTCTTTTGCCTTCGTTGACATGATTTTCAAATCCAGTTATTGATTTTTCCTTGCTTAAGTCTAAACAATTTTCAGTGTATTGGGTATCCAGAGCTAGAAAACCCAGGTCATGGAACAGGCCAGCAATAAACAGCTTTTTAGCTTCGTTTTGTAATCCTAATAAAATGGCGAGTTCAGATGCATAACAGGCAACTCGTTTGGCATGTAATGCTAATTGCTCATCCGTTTTATGTTGAGCAAGCAATAGAATTTCTAAAAGACCTTGTTTCATAGAGGGAAAACTCTTTTAAATGTGATCATTAAACTGCAATGCGTGAATTATAGCGCAGGATATGACTAGTTGCTGAAATAGGCTGATTATTTAATAAATTATCAGCAAGGCATTGGCTATACCAAGGGATTTGTAAACTGCCTTTTGCACCAAAACCGTTAAAAATGATTAATTCTGGGTGTTTTGGGTGTTGGCCTATGAAAGGTTGTTTGTCTAATGTAGTGGGTCTGATCCCTGCTTGTTGCTCAATGATGTGGTCAATTGTTAGTCTGGGATAAGCTTGTTGTAATGATTGAATAAGGAAGCTTTGAGCGTTTTGAGTAATGCTTGTATTGAGATTGTCTCTGTCAAAAGTTGCTCCCGTTTTGAATGTATGGCTATCTAAAGGGATAAACCATTGGCCGTAATTTAAAATATTTTGTGATATTTGATGGATTGAGCTTGCTGTCACAATTTCTCCCTTAACCAGTTGAAAAGGTAGCCAGGAAAACCAGGGGTTTTTTGATGCAAGATGACCTTCACAAAAAATAATTTTTTTAGCTTTTATTTCTCTCCATTTTAGGGGGGGAAGGGTTATTTCCTTGTAATTTAACTCAGCCTTTAGGTAGGCATTTTTTGAAATAAAATACTTTCTTAAGGTAGCTAATAAAGGCTGGGTTAACAAGTAGCCAGTTTGCTTTTGTTTTAAAAGTCCATATTCTGATTTAAGGTTTGAATCAGAATGGTTAATACCCCCTAAATAGTTTTGGTATTCAGACTGACACAGTCTTTTTTGGCAGGTGGTTAATTCCTTGGAGTTACGTAAAAGTCGTAACATGGGTTTTTCTATATAGAAAGCTTGTTGAAAATATTGAGAAAGTTGTTGGTAATAATGGTTTGCTGTCGGTAGCAGGGTATCAACATCAGTTGACTTTACAAACCGCATCCCAGTGACTGGGTTAATTAAGCCTGCAGCTACTTGTGATGCATTTTCTTTACCATTATCTACGACGAGGACTTTTTTATTCCGCTGGCATAGCTCCCAGGCTAAAAGGCTACCCGCTAAACCTTGACCTATGATCAAGTAGTCTACTTCCATGCTAATAAGCTGGGTTATTTAATCGTTAATGCCGGGCTTGTAAAAACAATACCATCCCAACCATATTGCATAAAATTTCTAATGTTTTGATGTCCTGTACCAGTTGGGTCTTGTAACACATCTTTTCTATAAAAATCACCAAATAAATTAAGTGTTTGTTGCTGGTTTAATTGATTAATTTGGGCAAATGCAAAGATTTTGCAGGAGCCTTCATTAGTACCTGCTGTATTGATCAGATTGTTTTCAGCAACACCATTGCAGAATTCAGTGGCTTGGTAATCATAATTATCTGTAATGATAGCGATTGACTCATCAAAACTGACATCTAGATTGTCTTTTAGTTTTTGTAAAAATTGAGAGAGTGACATGTTTTTATATTTAGAGTTGGAATTCTTAAACGCAAAG
>JAGLUC010000380.1 GCA_023134955.1 Methylococcales bacterium
CAGTTATTATGCTCACCATAAAGAATTTTATATCCATCAAACTAAAATTGTCGGAGTACTAGGAATATTAATGTCTTCCCATAGATTATAGGCATCTACACAAGCTTATAGCCTATAAATAACAACAGGTTGCATTGGTCTCTAGCTCCCTATCCTGATAGAGAGGGTAGGGGTGAGGAGAATAAAATCAACGGTTTATCTTTGCTCTTTATAAAAACTTTCTTAGAAGACATCGTCTCTTAAAAAGATTAGATGATGCTATTTCTTCTCCAGGTTCTTATCCAAAACCAACTCAGCCTCATCTATCCCAGCTTGTTCTGTCAGGCTTTTAGGTAAAGTTTTCTTCACTTTTACTCCTAATTCGACAAAATTACTGGCTTGGCGAATTAAATTACCGTTTCCTGTGGTTAGCTTATTCATCACGCCATCATAAGTTTTATTAACTGTGGTTAATTGATTGCCTAATTTTTCTAAATCTTCGGCAAAACCTCTGATTTTGTCATAGAGTAGCCCTGCTTTATCAGCAATCATTTTGGCATTTTCATTTTGTCTTTCGTAACGCCAGATATTTTCTATAGTTTTTAGAGTTGCCAATAAAGTAGTGGGGGTTACTACTACAATTTTATGCTCAAAAGCATCGGTAAATAATTTATCATCTGCTTGAAATGCTGCGATAAAAGCGGACTCTATCGGCATAAATAACAATACAAAATCTAATGATCGCAAGCCTTTTAAACCTGAATAATCTTTCTCGCTCAGACCTTTTATATGATCTCTTACTGCTTTGGTATGTGCTTTTAATGCGTCAATCCGTTGCTGTTCATCTTCTGTAGAGCAATAGGTTTCATAGGCGATTAATGAGACTTTTGAATCCACCACTACATCTTTGTCTTCTGGTAATCTGATAATGACATCGGGTTTAAACAGTTTATTATCTTCATCCCTGAAAGCACCTTGAGTTTCATATTCTATGCCTTTACGTAAACCAGATTGTTCCAGGACTTTTTCCAGAATCATTTCGCCCCAGTTACCCTGCGTTTTATTGTCGCCTTTTAAAGCACGGGTTAGGTTAAGTGCTTCCTGATTCATTTTGTCGGTATCGCGGCGTAGAGAGACGATTTCTTCACGTAATGAAATACGGTCTTTCGTTTCATTATCATAAATGCTCTCAACCCGTTTTTTAAAGTCGCTTAATTGCTCTTTAATGGGGGCAACAATATTGTCCATACTGCTTTTATTCTGCTCAGAAAATTGTTTACCTCTGTCCTCAAAGATTTTATTGGCTAGATTTTCAAATTGAATTTTTAGCTGGCTTTCTGCATTTTGCAGCAATTTGATTTTTTCTTTAGCATTATTACTCTGCTCTTCCCATCGTGTTTGTAGCTCAACATTTTCTGTTTTACTGGCTATTAATTGTTGTTGTAATTGTTGATAATCAGCATCTCTGCTTTGTTGTTGCTTGAGCTTTTCTTCCATCACCGCCTGATTTAATAACAACTGCTGATGTTTATCAGTTTTCTGTACTAAAGCACTATCTAATTCTGCAATAGTCTGCTGAAATTGTTTGGCACTGTGTTTTTTAGATCGCCAAATGACAACGACAATGACTAAGAAAATAATCGACGTTGATAGTGCTGCGTAGAAGGGTATATTTTCCATTACAGTGATTTAAATACCGTTGTAGCTGCATCCAGTGTTTTTTCAATGTCTTCGTCAGTATGCGCTGCGGATACAAATCCCGCTTCAAATGCAGAGGGTGCTAAATAAACACCTTGCTGCAACATGCCATGAAAAAATAGTTTAAATAATTCCTGGTCACATTGCATGACTTGAGCAAAGGAGCTGATTTTTTCTTGTTTGCTAAAAAACAGCCCAAACATAGCCCCCACTCTGTTGGTAGAAACAGCAACATCAGCTTGTTTAGCACGTTGTTGTATGCCATCCATTAATTTCTGAGTTTTCTCAGCCAGTGCATTATAAAAACCAGCTTGAGAAATTAGTTCCAATGTTTTTAATCCAGCCGCCATTGCCACAGGATTACCGGACAATGTACCTGCCTGGTAAACCGGCCCTATCGGAGCTAAATAATCCATTATTTTTTGACACCCACCAAATGCCCCGACAGGCATTCCGCCACCAATGATCTTTCCCAATGTGGTTAAATCTGGCGTAACCTTATAAATACCTTGTGCGCCTTGCAAACCTACGCGAAACCCTGTCATCACTTCATCAAAGATCAACACACTGCCATATTCATCACACACTTGGCGTAATGTTTCTAAAAACCCAGCCACAGGAGGAATACAGTTCATATTGCCAGCCACTGGCTCCACAATGATACAAGCAATGTCATTACCTATTTCTGCAAAGGCTTGTTTAACGGACTCGCTATCGTTGTAAGTCAAAGTAATGGTATCTTCTGCTAACGAAGCAGGCACTCCAGGTGAGCTGGGTACGCCCAAAGTTAATGCCCCAGACCCTGCTTTAACCAATAAAGAATCTGAATGACCGTGATAACAGCCTTCAAATTTAACAATTTTATCTCGCCCCGTATAACCACGCGCCAAACGTAAAGCACTCATGGTTGCTTCTGTGCCAGAACTCACCATACGGACTTTATCAATAGAGGGTATTAACTCACAAACCTTAGCTGCCATTAAGGTTTCAATTTCTGTCGGTGCACCAAAACTCAGACCTTTTTCAGCCGTTTGTTTAACCACATCAATCACCTCTGGATGTGCATGACCCAAAATCATTGGTCCCCATGAACTTACATAATCAATATATTGTTTATTTTCACTATCAAAAATATAAGCACCTTTGGCATGATCAATAAAAACGGGCGTACCGCCTACACCACTAAAAGACCTAACAGGCGAATTAACCCCACCAG
>JAGLUC010000381.1 GCA_023134955.1 Methylococcales bacterium
TTCATCTCACCCAATCCTTTATACCGCTGAATATGTTGCCCTCTTTTAACTTCTTTCATCATCCATTCAAAAGCTTGTTTAAAGTTACTCACAGGCTGTTCTTTTTCACCCATTCGCATGACAGATTCATCAGTAAATAAGCCAACAGTATCGCCTGCATATTTAGCTATTTTCAAATAATCTTTTCCTGAGAAAAAGGTATCGTGTAAAACAAAGGTTTTAGTAATACCATTTAGTTTTTTATTAACAACCACATTATAATGTTCAACACTTGTATATTTTAATTCTATGGAATAAGTTGCTTTTAGCGGATTATTATCAAGTCGTAATTCTAACTTATTTAACCATGCTGCCAGGCTATCCTGACTTTGAATAATCTCATCTGTTAAAGGTACAACATAAGTCATTTCTTCTAAAAACAAATCATCATAACGTCTACTTAAACGATTAATCACAGACATTACTTCTGCATATTCAGTTGCTAATGTTTCTAATCCAGCGCCTTGAATAACTGGTGTTGAACTATCTGTCAGTAATTGAGCCTTATCCAGTGCTAATTGAATTAAATATTCATTCAAACCCACATCATCTTTTACATAATGTTCCTGCTTACCTTTTTTAATTTTATATAAAGGTGGTTGAGCAATATAGATATAACCTTTTTCTATTAATTCAGGTAACTGTCTATAAAAGAAAGTTAAAATTAAGGTTCGAATGTGTGATCCATCAACATCCGCATCAGTCATAATAATAATACGGTGGTAACGTAATTTTTCTATATTGTATTCTTCTTTACCAATACCACAGCCTAAAGCAGTAATTAAGTTACCTACTTCGTCTGATGAAATCATTTTATCGAAACGGGCTTTCTCCACATTAAGAATTTTTCCTTTTAACGGTAAAATAGCTTGCGTGCGTCTGTCTCTGCCTTGTTTGGCAGAGCCACCCGCTGAGTCTCCTTCCACTATAAACAGTTCTGATAATGCTGGATCTTTTTCCTGACAGTCTGCTAATTTACCTGGCAAACCCGCAATATCCAGTGTTGATTTACGACGTGTCATTTCTCTTGCTTTACGCGCTGCATCTCTGGCTCTCGCAGCATCTATAATTTTATTAACAATGGTTTTAGCAATAGCAGGTTGCTCCAATAGAAACTCTTGCAGCTTTTCATTCATTGTTGATTCAACTAAAGGCTTAACTTCTGATGAAACCAATTTATCTTTAGTTTGTGATGAAAATTTAGGATCAGGCACTTTAACAGACAGTACAGCGGTTAATCCTTCTCTGGCATCATCTCCTGTTGTCGATACTTTTTCTTTTTTAGCCAAACCACTGGATTCAATGTATTGATTAATGGTTCTTGTTAAGGCACCTCTAAATCCGGCTAAGTGAGAACCGCCATCACGTTGAGGAATATTATTGGTATAACAAAATATATTTTCTTGGTACGAATCATTCCATTGCATCGCAACTTCTACTGTGACACCTTCTTTTTCAGTAGTAAAATAAAAAACATCTTCAAATAAAGGTGTTTTGTTTTTATTTAACTGCTGAACAAAGGCTTTTATTCCCCCTTCAAACTCAAACACTTCTTCTTTACCAGAGCGTTCATCTTTAATTGAAATTCTGACACCCGAATTCAAGAAAGATAACTCTCTTAATCGTTTAGCCAAAATATCAAAATGAAATTCAGTATCTGAAAAAGTTTCTTTACTAGGTAAAAAGTTAATTAATGTTCCTGTACCTTCTGCATCTCCTACAGCTTCCAACGGTGCAACAGGCTCACCTATTTTATATTTTTGTTTATGTAACTTTCCATTCTTACGTATTTCAAGTGTCATTTCTTCTGATAAAGCATTTACAACAGAAACACCCACACCATGTAAACCACCAGATACTTTATAAGCATTATCATCGAACTTACCACCCGCATGTAACACAGTCATAATTACTTCTGCAGCTGAACGTCCTTCATCTTCATGTATATCGACTGGAATTCCACGCCCATCATCAGAAACACTGACTGAACCATTTTCATGAATAACAACATCCACGCCTTTACAAAAACCAGCTAAAGCTTCATCTATTGAATTATCAACAACTTCAAAAACCATATGATGTAAACCTGATCCATCATCAGTATCCCCAATATACATTCCAGGTCTTTTTCTTACCGCATCCAAACCTTTTAATACTTGGATATTAGAACTATTGTAATCATCACTCATATTTTTTCCATTTTTTATGTTCCACGTGGAACATGTAATATTTTATATACTTTACACAGAACATTAGGTGTTTTTTATTAATTCGATTTGCCCATGTTCCACGTGGAACACTTTATAACTTGTAAGATTTGTTAAGTCACCAAAATTTTCAAGTTCAGTTGTAGACATAAAAACCTGGCAATTTAATACCAATAAATAATTCAACAATTTAGCTTTATTCGGAGTATCTAATTCAGCCGTTAAGTCATCAATCAAAACACAAACTGTATTGTTTTTTTCTATATTAATTAACTTAACTTGCGCTAGTTTTAAAGAAAGCATTAAAAGTTTTAATTGTCCCCTAGAAACAAAATCCTTTGCTAATCTTCCATCTACAGTAAGTTGAAAATCACAACGATGAGGACCACTATGGGTATATCCATATTTTAAATCTTTTCCTAATTCATTAACTAGAACATCGGTAAAACTAACAGTATCTTCCCAACCTGCAAGATATTTAAATTCAATGTTTTTAAAATTTAAAAAGTATTGACTTATTTCTAAAAAAACAGGTTTTAATTTCTGTAAGTATTCTTTTCTATAATTTGAGACTATTGTACCGTACTGTACAAGCTCCGTATTCCAAACATTTATTTGCTTTGTGTTTTTTGCTTTTAATAAAGAATTACGTTGCTGTAATGCTTTTTTATATTTACGCCAAAAAACTAAAAACTCATCCTCATAATTAAATACCCCCCAATCCAGAAACTCTCTTCTAATTTGTGGACCTGCATCTAACAATTTATAACTTTTAGGATGAATCAATAAAACAGGTAATGAATAAGCTAATTCAGCTTTACGACTATTTTGTTGATTGATACGAATATCACAAGATTTTCCACTAAACTGAATACCTAAATGATAAGACTGTCCAGTTTTATGAATTAATTGAGCTGAAATAATTAATTCATTTTTATCAAACTGTATGACTTGTTTAATATTAGTTGCTCTAAATGACCTGGCTCTACCTAAAACAAAAATAGCTTCTAGTAATGAGCTTTTACCACTACCATTTTCACCCGTTATTAAATTAATGGTAGATGATGGTTCTATAGATGCTCTTTCAATATTGCGTAAGGAATAAATATCCAGTTTTTGTAAACTCATTAAGTAATTATTTACAATCGCATCGGCATAACAATAAATTTATAAAGTTGTTGTTCGGGTTCTTCAACAAAACAACTACTCAAATTACTTGCTATGGTAAGTACAGCTAATTCAGAATCTAAATTACTGACTGCGTCTAATAAATATTGAGAATTAAAAGCAATGGTTAAAGATTCACCTTGATATTCAATAACTAATTCTTCTTCTGCTTCGTCATGTTCTGGATTATGTGAATTTAATCTTAATAAGCCATTTGAAATTTCACAACTTACACCTTTAAACTTTTCATTAGCTAAAATAGAAACGCGAGTTAAAGCATCTTTTAATATATTTTTTTGAATATGGATTTGATTAAAAAAAGGTTGATCAAACACTTTACTAAAATCAGGATATTTTGCATCAACTAATTTTGCAGAAAAAACCAAGTCTTTAATATAAATTCTAATATTACTATTTGAAAACTGAATATTTAATTCAGCCTCTTCATCATCAAGTAAACGAGTTAATTCAATAACACCTTTTCTCGGTAAAATTATTCTTGCTTCATAGCCTGTTGCTTCACCTATATCATCTTCATAAATGGATAATCTATGTCCATCAGATGCAACTAATTTTAATTTACTGTTTGAGATATGAAATAACAGTCCATTTAAATAATATCGAACATCCTGGTTAGCCATACAGAAAATAGTTTTATCTAATGCCTTTTTCATTTTTCCAGCATTAATTAAAAATTGGTTTTCTAATTCTGATTCCGAAAATTCAGGATAATTATCCCCAGGTAATGTTGATAAAGAAAAGCGGCTTCTTCCAGAAGTAAGCTTTACTTTATCATCAAACAATTCAATTTTAATTTCGGCTTCATTAGGAAGTAATCTAACAATATCCAAAAATTTTCTAGCTGGAACAGTTATTTCTCCATCAGTAGCAGAATCAAGATTAATCTTTGAAATTAATTGAATCTCAAGATCTGTTCCTGTTAAGACTAAAATATTGTCATTAACACTAAGCAATACATTAGAAAGAATAGGCATTGTTTGCCTTTTCTCTATAACGCTCACTATTTGTTGTAAAGGCGTTAATAATTGTTCTCTATTAATAATAAAATTCATAAAATTTATTTAAACTTATTACTGTTATTAGTGATTAAAAAAACTGTTAATATCTGTTGTTAATTCTTAAATATCAATAGCTTATGCTTACAATAAGGCTGTTAATTAAAAAGTATTTTGTTGTGTATATGTTGTTGAAAAGTAATGCTCTAAAAAATAGTAACAGTTAATAAACATATTGTAGAGGGTAAATAACACAATGTTATCCACAAGCTAGTAGCAATTAATGCGATAGAGTTCTCAATAGGTTCTGATAATCCTCTGAAACTTTAATATTACTATCTCTTAAAATCTTAATACGCTTACAGGCGTTAATAACAGTTGTATGATCACGTCCTCCAAAAGCATCACCGATTTCCGGAAAGCTATGACTGGTTAATTCTCTGGCTAAACACATGGAAATTTGTCTTGGTCGAGTAATGGATTGTTTGCGTGATTTTGAAGATAAATCAGATATTCTGATTTTGAAATATTCAGCTACAATTTTTTGAATATTTTCTATACTAATTAATTTATCTTGTAATGAAATTAAGTCATGTAATGCTTCTTTAGTAAAATCGACAGTAATTTCCCTGCCTGTAAATTGAGCATTGGCAATAACACGTCTAAGCGCACCTTCAAGGTCTCTAACATTGGATGGAATTCTTTTACCGATAAAAAAAGCAACATCTTGAGATAATTCAACATTAACCAAATTGGCCTTTTTAATCAAAATAGCGGCTCTTGTTTCAAGGTCTGGTGGTTCAATGGCAACGGGTAAACCCCAACCAAAACGAGATTTTAAGCGATCCTCCAAATCTTTTATTTCTTTTGGATATTTATCACAAGTTAAAATAACTTGATGTTTTTTATCTAGTAAGTTATTGAATGTATGGAAAAATTCTTCTTGAGAACGTTCTTTACCTGCTAAAAATTGAATATCATCAATAAGTAACATATCTATACTTCGGTAATAATCTTTAAATGCATTGATAGTGTTATGTTGAAAAGCTTGCACCATATCTTGTACAAATTTTTCAGAATGTAGATAAACAACATTAGCAGAAGGATTTTTTGCTATTACAGCATTACCAATTGCATGCATTAAATGAGTTTTACCTAAGCCAGAGCTACCGTAGATAAATAAAGGATTATAAGCTTTACCGATATTTTCAGAAACTTGAATAGAAGCTGCTTTTGCTAGCTGGTTTGACTTGCCTTCTACAAAACTATCAAAAGTAAATGTTTTATTTAGAAAGTTAGAACGCTTGGTTTTTTGTTTTTCTGTTGTTTTATATTGCTTAGGCTGGATAAGAGTTGTTGTTTTTTTAGAGCCAATTTCAAACTGCAATATCAAAGTACCATTTGAAAATTCATAAACAACATCTTCAATTTTGCTCAAGAAATTTTGTTTTACGTGATCAATGATAAAACGATTAGGGGCTAATAATTTAAGCACATCACCTTTTTCAATAGCCTGTAAAGGTCTGATCCAGGTACTAAAATCATTGGAAGGAATTTCATTTTCAAGTTTAGATAAACAGGTGTTCCAAATTGAGCTCATTGATTAATTATAGGTTTAAAGTTGAGTGGCACTGATATATGTCTCATATGTTAAGTTAAAATCAATAGCAAGTGTGAACAAAATTGTCTTTTAAATTACATTAAATGAAAGTTTAAAAAATTAGTAAAGTTATGATTAAATTTATTAACATGTTGCAGTATTTAGAATTATATAAGTAACTGGTATTTTATATCTAATGTATAATATTCATAACATTAGCTACTATAAATTTTGAGATAATTAGCTTAATTTTAATTTTCTTAAATACAAATAATGTTGTACAGGTTTAATCAGGAATTTCTTAACTAATAGAGATATGTAAAAACTATTAGTAAATGTAATTGACAGACTGTATGTTTTTATTTTATCATCCGTCGTCTTTTTTATCTGTTTTTTGTTAACAATTTTTTAAGGTTTTAGTGAAATGAAAAGAACTTATCAACCAAGTAAATTAAAACGTGCAAGAACTCATGGTTTTCGTGCAAGAATGGCTACTTCAGGTGGTCGTAGAGTGATAAACGCTCGTAGAGCTAAAGGTCGCGCAGAATTAACTGTATAATTGTCAGACGATAACTTTAGTTTTCCCACTCAATTCAGATTAGGAAAACCAGCAGAATATACAAAAGTATTTGCTAAACCAGTAAAGTCTACGGATCAATTTTTTACCTTGCTAGCTATAAAAAATGATTTAGATTACCCCAGATTGGGTTTGGCAATTGCAAAAAAAAATATAAAAAAAGCAGTGACAAGAAATTTGATTAAAAGAGCTGTTCGTGAAAACTTTAGATTACAACGACAAGATTTAATTAATATAGATATTGTCGTTTTAGCTAGAAGGGATGCAGCAAATGCATCACCTGCTCTACTAAAAAAGTCATTGGATAAACATTGGATTAAATTAACAACCCGATGCAACTCATACTTGTAAACCTTATAAAGTTTTATAAATATTTTATAAGCCCCTTGCTTGTCTCAAGATGCCGTTTTTATCCTAGCTGTTCAAGTTATGGTCTGGAAGCAATTCAGCTTCATGGTGCTCTCAAAGGATCTTACCTGACCATAAGAAGATTATTAAAATGTCATCCCTTTCATAAGGGCGGCATAGACTCTGTTCCAAAAAAAATTGGTAAATAACACATGGATAATATTAGATTTCTACTAGTTGTTGCTTTTGCAATGATTTCTTATATGCTTTGGGAAGCTTGGCAAGTTGATTATGGCCCAAAGCCTGAGATTGCCGTATTAGAACAACCCGTTATTTTAGATTCAGGTGAAGATTTACCAATAGCTGATAACTCTCAAAACACAACGATTGAACAAAATGTTGGTGCTGTACCTGTCCTTGATGTACCTGCTGACCAAATAATTACAGTAACAACCGATGTTTTTTCAGTTGAAATTGATAGCAAGGGTGGCACAGTACGTAATCTGGATTTATTACAACATCCTCATGAAAAAGAAAATACTGTTGTTAATAAAATGCGTGCACTGGTTGGAATGGATCCAGCTGAAAAAGATTTCTCTCCCATTCGTTTATTTGATAGCAGCCCAGAAAAACTTTTTCTAGCACAAAGTGGCTTGATTGCCAGTAAAGATTCAGTTGCAGGTCCAGATCATCATGCTCTTTTCACAACAGATAAAGATCATTATCAATTAGCTATTGGTGAAGAAAGTATTTCTGTGCCATTGATATGGACAAATAATGCAGGTTTAGTTGTTACTAAAACCTATACATTTACTCGTGGTAGTTATGATATTACAGTTGATCAAAAAGTAGCTAATAATTCTGCTAAGACCTGGACAGGCAGACAATATTCTCAACTGTTAAGAGTGCCATATGAAGATGATAAAGGTAATACTTTTATTAGAACTTATGCGGGTGGTGTTGTTTATACAGAAGATGAAAAATATCAAAAAATTAGCTTTGAAGATATGAGCGAAGAAAACCTAAGTGTTTCTACCTTAGGTGGCTGGAGTGCTATGACCCAGCATTACTTTGCTTCAGCCTGGGTTCCGCCTTCTGATCAGGAAAATCACTTTTACACTAAAGAGTTAAAGGGTTGGCGTTATGTTATTGGCTCTTATTCCCCATCTGTTTCAATTGCACCTCATACAGATACAATTTTTAGTTCACAATTATTTGCCGGACCTAAAATTCAACCAATGATGGAAAAAATAGCTCCAGGATTAGAGTTAACAGTTGATTATGGTTGGTTAACGATTATAGGAAAACCTATTTATTTTGTTCTAAACAAAATACATGATTATGTCGGCAACTGGGGTTTATCTATTTTAGGTGTGACTCTGTGTATTAAATTATTGTTTTTTAAATTATCTCAAGCCAGTTACCGTTCAATGGCTAAAATGCGTAAGATTCAGCCACGTCTTAAAGCATTACAAGAAAAATTTGCTGATGATAGACAGCGTTTTAATACAGAAATGATGGCGATGTACAAAAGGGAAAAAGTAAACCCGATGGGTGGTTGTCTTCCTATCATGGTACAAATTCCAGTGTTTATATCTTTGTATTGGGTATTAATTGAAACGGTAGAATTACGCCAGGCAGATTTTGCTTTATGGATTCAAGATTTATCAGCACAAGATCCCTATTTTATTTTGCCAGTAATCATGGGAATTACCATGAAAATTCAGCAGAGTTTAAATCCGGCACCTGTTGATCCATTACAAGCAAAAGTGATGAAAATGTTTCCTATTATTTTCACCGTATTCTTTTTGTTTTTTCCAGCGGGTCTTGTACTTTATTGGGTATGTAATAATACATTGTCAATTATTCAACAGTGGTATATTACTAAACAAATTGAAGCTGAGAAATAACAAGGTTTTATTTTGTTGAAAAGCACTAAACTCATTCCCTATATTAATGGGGAATGAGTAGTGATATTCATTCAAATAACCCAATATTGATTGTGCAGCAAAAAAACCAAGATACTATTGCAGCCATTGCAACTCCTCCAGGAAATGGAGGCGTAGGTATCATCAGAATTTCAGGGCCTTCCGCTACTGAAATAGCAAAAAAAATCACATTAAAAGACTTTTCTCCAAGACAGGCATTATTTACATCCTTTAAAGATGAGAATAATGAACTGATTGATTCAGGTATTCTGCTTTATTTTCCAAATCCAGCATCCTACACAGGTGAAGACACTATAGAGCTACAAGGCCATGGTGGAACAGTTGTTTTAGATATGCTGTTAAAAAGAGTGATAGGCTTAGGCGCAAGATTAGCCAATCCAGGTGAATTTACCGAAAGAGCATTTATTAATGGCAAACTAGATTTAGCACAGGCTGAAGCGGTTGCAGATTTAATTGAAAGCAGTACAGAACAATCTGTACGATCTGCACAACGCTCCATGCAAGGTGTTTTTTCTAAACAAATAAATGAATTAGTTGATGAATTAACAGAGCTAAGAATATATGTAGAAGCAGCTATTGATTTTGTCGATGAAGAAATTGACTTTCTAACAGATGGAGTGGTTGAAAATAAGCTTAAAACTATTTCAGAAAAAATCCTTAAAATTCATAAAACCGCAAAACAAGGGCAATTATTACGTGACGGCATGACAGTCGTTTTAGCTGGCAAACCTAATGCAGGAAAATCCAGTTTATTAAATGCACTGGCAGGGCATGAAGCCGCGATTGTCACAGATATTGCTGGAACTACACGCGATATACTCAAAGAACGTATTCAAATTGATGGAATGCCCTTACATATAATTGATACAGCAGGACTACGAGAAAGTGATAATATTGTAGAAAAAGAAGGCATACGCAGGGCACATCAAGAAATAAAACAAGCGGATAAAGTCTTATTATTAATTGATAGTACAGACCCAGAAGTAGAATCAATTATTAGTACCCTGCCTGCAAATTTAAACATTACAAAAATCTACAATAAAATTGATCTATTAGGCATAGAGCCAGAAATTAATGAGAACAAAAATGGCTGCCAAATTTACCTATCGGTAAAAAAAGGCATAGGCATGGAATTATTAAGCGCTCACCTAAAACAAAGTGTTGGTTTTAACAGTGAAACAGATGATGTATTTATTGCCAGAAGACGGCATATAGAAGCGTTAAGTAATGCTCAACAATCAGTTGAAAATGCACTGCAACAATTAGAAAATAAAGCAGGCGAATTAGTCGCAGAAGATTTAAGACTAGCTCAAAATAGCCTGGCAGAAATTACGGGTGCTTTTAGTGCTGATGATTTGTTGGGTAAGATTTTTAGCTCTTTTTGTATCGGCAAGTAACTAAGCCTTGGTAAGTGTATACGCCCGATAGCGCGATGCTCACAAGCTTAAAAAACTCCTGAGCATCGCGTTATTTTTTATCAGTAAGTGCATGATAAATAAATATTTTTATACATTGGTATAATGTCTATTAAGCGAAAAAACTGCGATAAAGATTGAAAAATATGACAGATGATTATAAAGACGAAATATTACCACGGCTTACGAAAAGTAAAATTTATTCAACTTTAAAGTCAAATTGTCAAGAAAAAGATAGTGAAGTGATTGCTCTTGTTGACGAAGCAGTGTTATATGCACACCAACGAACAAAGACTATTATCAAACACATGGGGGAATTTACACTTCATGATAGTGATCATTTGTTTAGAGTTCTGTCTTTAATGGAGGGACTACTTACTGAGAAGAATTTAAGTGAGTTATCATCGCCCGAGTTAATGTTACTAATTCTTAGCGCATTCTTTCATGATATTGGAATGGCTCCTGATGAAAAAGACGTTATATGCTGGAAAAAAATATGGGATGAGAATCCGGATATTACGGAAGAAGAGTTAATTACGTTTAATAATTTCGAACGTTTTTATACTGCAAGGCCAGACCAGCATGAATTGATTATTGATTTATCGAACCAAGGAAAAAATACGGAAGCAGACACTATAAAAGGATATTTAATAACCGAATTTATTAGGCAGTCTCATGCTGAAAGAGCGAGAGATATAATAGAGAAAGACTGGATTGATAAAATAAAATTTCGGAATACGGATCTGACAGTCGAATTTGCACAAATATGTTTTAGCCATAACGAAGAAGCTTTTTCAGTACTTGATTTAGATAAACACCTGCTTTGTGGTTCTGGTATATATGCAAACCTTCCTTTAATTGCAACGATACTTAGACTGGCGGATATTTTAGATTTCGACGGAAAAAGAACGCCATCAATATTATTTTCACACCTATATATTAGACACCCTATATCAATTAACGAATGGAACAAGCATAGGGCAATCAAAAATTGGGATATTAGCCCAGAATTAATTCAATTCAGTGCAACATGTAGGCATCCTGCTATCGAAGCGTCTATCCATAAATTTTGCACAATCATTGATCAGGAACTTAGTGCTTGTAATAATATCTTTTCTGAATTGAATGATTTTAATAAGTCAAAAAATCGTGATATAGAACTTAAGGTTCCGTTCAAAGTAAACCGGGAAAAAATAAAAACTAAAACCTCGATTCGTAATAAGCCAATGTACCTCTATAGAGATACAAAATTTAATTTGAGCAAAAATCAAGTTATTGAGTTACTAATGGGAACAAAGCTATATGGTAACCCTGAGGTTGCTTTAAGAGAGCTTTTGCAGAACTCTATAGATGCTTGTTTACTAAGGCAAGCTCAAGAGAAAGCTTGGGGAAATCTATACTCTCCAGAAATTACCATTAATTATTATACTGAAGACGGAAATGATATTTTAGAAGTAACAGATAATGGAACGGGTATGGACCAATATATTATAGATAATTATTACTCTAAAGTGGGTTCTTCATTCTATAAATCAACAGATTTTTACAATTTAAAGTCTGAATCAAACGCAGATTTTTATCCTACCTCTCGCTTTGGTATTGGTATTCTTTCTTGTTTCATGATCTCCGATGTATTAATTGTTGACACAAAAAGAGTTTATGCCCCTCATGAATCAAGTGAGCCATTGAATATAACCGTTGAAGGTCAAGAAAGTATTTTTTGGATAAAAGATGGTGATAGAAAAACTCCAGGTACAACAACTAAACTTATACTTAGAAAAAATAAAAATCCTTGGGGAAAAATGTCTGAGGAGAGGTTTATTTTAAATGTAGAAAATGTAATACCTAATCCCCCATTTAAAATTAATATCAAAACGTTGTCCCATACAAAAACTAGAGATACAAACAGCTTTAAAGAAATTTCAACTTCTTCATTATTTGATTACTCTTGGGATAAAAATGAAAATATTAGAACTTTTAATATTGAATTAAATCAAGACAAAAAAGGTATTCTGGGTTCTGCAACAGTAGCAATCTTAGAGAGTGGAGGGAAGCCAATTCGTAGAGTTGAGCTCAATTCTAAAGAGGTGGAAGTGGAAGGAGAAACCTTCACTTTAGAAAGAGAAATACATATAGCGGAAAACTCAATAGAAGAATCATCAAAATCAATTACAATAAATGATGATGGTGAGATTAGAGAAGATGATTCTACGAGGGAGTTTGCTCGTTCAAAATCAGTTATTTCATTACATGGAATTGAAATACCCTCTTCTTTATTCCCTAGTTATTGGGAACAGAAAAATAATCAAGTAAAGATAGCATGGCCTTTTCCTTTAGTAATTATCGTTGATATATGCGGAAACCGCGATTTAGATTTGAATTCTCCTAGAACTGAAATAATACAAAGCGAAAAATGGCTTGATTTTGAGGAAGAGTTAGCTTATTTAATTTGTAAAAGTATATCTAGTAAAGTAACACAAAAGTATTGGAATACATTGCATAAAATTTTTCTGACAAACACTACAAGTGAACCTTTTTTAAGAGCAATTAAAAGATTAGATCAAGCATGAAATTACAATAATGGCTCATAAACCACTATCGACCAAGCCGTCTTAAAACACTATTTATAAAGGGGCTGTTATGTCATTAGAATTCAACGATATTTTATTTTATAACGATGCAGAGGGTCAGGTGAAAATTGACGTACTGTATGAGGGCGATACTTTTTGGCTTAGTCAAAAGAAAATGGCGGCTTTGTTTGATGTATCAATTCCTACAATTAATGAGCATCTACAAAATATATTTAAGACTAAAGAATTAGATGAAATAGCAACTATTCGGAAATTCCGAATAGTTCAACGCGAGGGAAACCGTGAGGTAAACCGTAATATCGACTTTTATAATCTTGATGCCATTATTGCTGTGGGTTATCGGGTAAATAGTTACCGTGCTACTCAGTTTCGTATTTGGGCTACAGCCACATTAAAAGAATTTATCATTAAAG
>JAGLUC010000382.1 GCA_023134955.1 Methylococcales bacterium
CTTGTGCCAGTTCCAATGCTACAATGGCAGAACCAATCACTATTAAATGTTTCGGTAGTTTTTCCGTTTCCAAGGCTTCTGTTGATGTCCAGTAAGGTGTCTCCGATAATCCCGAAATAGCTGGAATGCTAGATGATGCACCTGTAGCGATAAGAAAACGGTCTGTGGTAATTTCAGTATGCTTACCATGTTCCTGGTCAATGATAAGGGTATTAGCATTTTTAAACCGTGCATTCCCTTTTATCAATTTGATGTTTGGATTAGCGTTTAATATATTTTCATATTTAGCGGCTCTAAGTTCATCAACTCTGCTTTGTTGTTGAATCAACAATTGTTTTCGATCAATGATAGGTTTTTGTTTTTTTATGCCATGAAACGCATGATTTTCTTGCAAGTGGGTGATATGGGCTGCACGAATCATTATTTTTGAAGGTACACAGCCAATATTGACGCACGTTCCACCAATGATAGGATTACGTTCTATTAAAGTGACGTAAGCACCTTTTTCCACCGCTTTAATTGCACAGGCAAATGCACCAGAGCCAGTGCCAATAATAGCAACATGCAGTTTTTTGGCATTATTTGTTACGGAAGTGGTTTGAATATCATTAACCTGTTGTTTATTATCCAGTTCCGTTACTTGATAGCCTTTATCTTCAATCTTCTTTTTCAGTGATTTAAAGCTTGTCTCATTAGAAACCGTCAGGATACCAACACCTTTAGGATGGGAAACCCTTATCTCCACACCCTTGAGGGTATTCAGGTTTTTCTCAATGCCATCGGCACAATTTGGGCAGGTCATGCCATCTATTTTCAGTTGTTTAGTCCACATAATATTTTCTTGTATTACTTTGAGTGCCGAACAGTCGCCGGATAACCCACATTAGTGGTAGCCTTGATTAAGTATTCACTATTGGGACAATTAATAACAACCTTTTGCAGCTAGTAGTCCGGCAACTTTGGTTTGATGGGTGGCAGATCTAAGAGAATAAGGAAAAAAGCGTTCATTTTAATACCTCCTCACCCAACCTGCTGGGGAGAGTTGGGTGACGACTGCATGGATGCAGGAGGTAGAGCAACGCATGGAGCGGTTGCCGAGGAGAAAATAAAACAAGTCTCTTCTTCAAAATTCTTTTAAATTTGACATTCTTTCTATCCATCAAACCAAAGCTGTCAGACCACTAGTCTAACTATTCATTCCAATAAGCACTTTGCCGCTCAGAATACTGACAAGGTGAAGAACCTGTGGAGTACTAGGGTTTTATATTGGTCGTAGTCCTGTTTAATTCGACGTTGATTCCAGATCCATTTTGAGAGTCATATATTCCCTAAGACTGGTTAATGAAATCACCCCCACCAGCTTGTCATTATCAACGACCATAAGCTGGATATTCACGCTGGATCGAAGCATTGCCATGAATACCTTTGCACTATCAGCATCCGGAGCAACCGTATTAAAGGACGAACATGGAGTCATTACATTAGTACTGTGTTCAGCCCCCACTCATTATGACTATGCAGAGATCGCCGCCTGCTTTGCTCGCGGTGGAGCTTGTCTGGCGAGTAATTTCAAATATCAACTCTTCATGGTTTCATACTCTACATAGTGAGCGTATTTTGTCAGTTAGGTAACAGCTAAGATTCTACCCACATCAGCCCGAATCAGTTTTACTTGTCCCACATTATATTACACTTCATTTTTGCCGCAGCTTCAAACAATTCGATCAAAGGTAAGGCGCGGTGGGAAAGACTAACGACAGCTTCGTCGTCGCCCCCAGATTCCCCTTGCAATTGCTGTTCTACCTGGATCGCTGCTACCAAACACTCCAGCGCCGCTTGGACATCCTCTGCAAGGATTGCCCCAGGCACCGTTCCGCTATGTCCCATCAGCCTCAACAAATGAACTGCTACGTCACCGAACATCGTTATATCGGCGTAAGCGGAGCAAGAAAAAGTTACTAACATGATCATCTCCTCTTTGAGGGAACTTTTAAAAATTACAGTTCTGACAAAATGTAGACTGGCTCTTATTTAGCTAACATATTTCAGAAGATAGTCTTTTTAATTTAATTACAGCCAAGGATGATTTTTAAAAAATAAGTTGATGCATAGAAAGATGTTATTCAATTTTTTTTAAAACTTTTTTATTTTGAATGCCAGTTCAACAACAGCCTGCATAGCAACCAGGGTATAATCGGCAGCATCAAAAACAATCAGAATATTTTTAAGATTTGAGTTCATTTTTTCTTGAGAAATGATGCTTTGGCACTTTATGATCAGCAGCAAAAGTTTTACGTAAGCTGTTCAGTTTATCTATTCGCTTCTGCACCAGATAATTGACCGTGCCCTGAGGATAATGGTTATTTTTATCTTTAACACCTGCTTTTCTGTCTGTAAGCAGCTCCATCATCTGGTCTATGGTTTGTACCGAATAAATAGCAAACTTGTTTTGCTTTACTGCATCACGAACATCTGCGCGTAACATCAGGTGTTTTATATTTGATTGCGGTATGACAACAGCCTGGTCACCCGTTAATTCTCTTGCATTACAAATATCAAAAAACCCCTCTATTTTTTCATTCGCACCACCGATAGTTTGTATTTCGCCATATTGATTAACCGAACCGGTCACTGAAATATTTTGCTTGATTGGCACATCAGCAAGCGCGGAAAGTAGCGCGCAGAGTTCAGCAGCTGAAGCACTGTCACCTTCCACCAAACCATAGGACTGTTCAAAAACCAGACTGGCGGATAAAGATATCGGCTGATCTTTTGCATAACGATTCGCCAGGTAAGATGAAAGAATCATTATACCTTTTGAATGAATGGAACCGCCCAGATGCACTTCTCGTTCAATATCAATTATCTCGCCTTGCCCCAGCCTTGCAGTAGCGGTAATTCTCGATGGTCGGCCAAAGATATAATCACCCAGTTGTAACACACTGAGTGCATTAATCTGCGCGATTTTTTCACCACTGGTATCAAGCAGATAGTTACCTCTAATCACCTGCTCATGTACGCGCTCACGAATCTGGTCAAGCCTGTAACGCCTGGTATCTATGGCTTTTTGTATATCGTCTTCGGTAATTTCCTGTCGATTTGCCTGTCTGGCCCAGTAATCACCTTCCCTTAATAAATCCAGCAGATTGCCCATGTGTAAGGATATTTTTTCACTATCTTCCAGCAGTCTTGAGCAATGCTCAATAATTCGTTGCACGGCTTTTTTATTAAATGGTCTAAGTTTGTTGTCTTTCTGCAAACCTGCAATCAGCC
>JAGLUC010000383.1 GCA_023134955.1 Methylococcales bacterium
AGTTAATGAGTGGCTGGAATAATGGGACGTGGGGATATTTTATTGATGTACATCATTTTGAAGAACAGGGTTGGCGTAATTTTTCAGAAACCAAGGCTGATCAGGTTTTTAGCACGTTAAGCTGGCGAGGTGACAGAGGGAGTCTTGATTTAACACTGGGTGCTAATGATAATGATATGAAGGGTAATGGTGCGGTGCCTATTCAATTACATGAGCAGCAACGCGAAGCTATTTTCACCCATTTTGACCAAACAATTACACGTATGTTCTTTTCTGAACTGGAAGGTACATTTGATGTGACAGATACTTTCCAGCTAAGCACTAATGTTTATTTTCGTCAAAATAGAATTAAGTCATTTAATGGGGATGATAGTGATTTTGAGGCGTGTGATTTATCCGCAGGATTGCTTTGTGAAGAACCTGGGGTTGATGAGGAGGTTGTAGTCGACACTAATGGCAATGATGTTGCTTTTAGTGATAGCGTAGATGGAGCAACCAATAACACCAGTCAAACCCATATGCGAAGTGTGGGTGGTACGATTCAGTCAATGTTTAATAAAGATATTTTTGGGCATGAAAATGTGTTTGTTTTTGGCGCGGCTATTGACCATGCCGAGGTGCATTTTGAATCAAATACGGAGTTGGCACAATTAACCTCAACACGAGGTACGCTGGGTAGTGATATTTTTACTGAAGAAGGTAAAGTACGGCTTAATACCACTACTAAAACCTATGGGGTTTATTTTAGTGAAAGTTTTTCTGTGACAGATGCTTTAACGGTTAGTTTTTCTGGCCGATATAACCATACCCGTATAAGGTTGAAAAATCAGTTTATTAATGGAGTAGATAAATTAACTGGAGAGCATAGTTTTGATCGATTTAATCCGGCGGCAGGCATTACTTATCAAATTGTCGATAATTTAACTGTCTACGGAAGTTATAGTGAATCATCAAGAGTACCTACACCGATGGAGCTTAGTTGTGCCGATGAAAATGACCCTTGTAAATTACCCAATGCATTTTTAGCTGATCCGCCGTTGGCACAAGTAGTAGCAAAAACTTGGGAAGCTGGTTTTAGAGGAAACCTGGATGAGTTATTAGGCAAAGGTGATTTAAGCTGGAACGCTGGTTTTTTTCATACCACTAATCATAATGATATTATCTTTAACCGGGGTGGCGGTAGTATTAGTGAAGGTTTTTTTAGTAATGTAGGGCAAACATTACGTTATGGTGTGGAAACAGGATTGAGTGTTAATGTGCCTGATTTATTCAGTGATATTGATGACTGGCATTTTTCAACCAATTATACTTATTTGAATGCCCGGTTTTTGGATGGTTTTACTATTCAAAATCCATTAGATACCACTCAAGCAGCTTTAGTTGAAACAGGCGACCGTATTCCTGGTATCCCGGAACATATTTATAAAGCATCATTGGGTGTTGATTTGTGGAAAAAATTGTCTTTAGCTATAGATACACAATACAGTGGTGAGCAATATTTTAGAGGGGATGAAGCCAATATAACTGATCCACTGGGTGGATACTGGGTGTTTAATTTTAGAGCTGAGCTAAAAATTAATGAGCATGTTGCACTATTTGGTCGTGTTGACAATATTTTTGATCGGGACTACAAGTCCTTTGGTGTTTACGGGGAAGCTGATGGAGTGCTGGGAGCTGCATTTGATGATGGCAGGTTTGTGTCACCAGGTGCGCCAAGAGCTGGCTGGATAGGTATTCGTCTGACAATGTTGTAATGTTTCAAATCGGCATAAAAAAACCCGCATAAAGCGGGCTTGCGGTTGACCTTTTTGTTTTTATTATTGTTTTAGATCCGCTTACACCTTAATGGTAAATATAATTAAGCAGTTACTAATATTTTTATTATTATTATATTAGCCTTATAGGCTGCTTTCCTCCTCAATAGACGACATAATGTCGAGCAATTCCCTTAGCCTGTATGAAGTTTATATTAAAAAAAACCAGTCTGTCTATTAAAAAAAGCTGATTTAGTCCATTTTTTTAAAAAAAATAAAAATACTATTTAAATACATATGGTTATACTTAATTAGACTATGCTAATACTTGAGATAAGTAGGTAATTACTGACTTTTTGAAAGACTAAGTATCAAGCAACCCTAATATTATTTGTTTAATTTACGCTCCTTTTCTTCATTAATAAAAAAATTCAAGCGGTCATTTAGAATAGCCTGTAGATAAAAATTTATATCTTTTGATTTTTTAGCGAGTTTAATCTGTATGATCGCAGTTTTAGTATGTCCAGTAAGATAATAATATTCAGCCAGGTAGCGGTGAGAAAGTGCCGCCTGATTTAAATCGGCATGTACCTGGGCAAGTAACGCAAAATACAAAGGTTGTTTTTTTGTTTGATAGTCTAGTGACTGTAATAACGATTTTGCTTTTTGCGGATTGCCTGTTTTCAGTAGAGTAGATATGTACTCTATTTTCATTGCATTATTCGTTGGAAAGCGTCGAACAGTCTGTTCAAATAATGTTAAAGCTGTTTTATATTGCTGTGCTTCTAATGCTGTTTTTGCAATAGCATAGGCATATTGTGGCTGGTTGGGGTGGTTTTTTGCTAAAGTTTGAAAAATTTTATTTGCAGCTGAAAATTGTTGAGACTCCAGATAAACCAGAGCAATACCATACTTGGCAATAGCTTGTTGATCTTTTGTTCCCAAATGTATCCGAGACTTAAAATATTCCAGAGGCGTTTTTTTATCAATCGCGGTCATGACTCTAAGCTTTGCCTTAGTTAAAAGATAGCCTTGAGTATCGGGATATTGTTTGTAGGCATATTTATTGGCTCTACCTCTGGTGTCAGAAATACGTGCAGCAGAAACTGGGTGGGTACGCAAAAAATCAGGTATGCCTTGCCCATAATAACGTGTCGATTGCTGCAAGCGTTCAAAGAACACTGGCATACTCCTCGGATTGTAATTAGAGTTTGCCAGGGTTTGCATGCCAATACGATCTGCTTCTTTTTCATTGTCTCGAGTAAAGTCTATCTGAAACTGTACACTACCAGCCTGTATGGCCACTAATGCTGCTTGCCCTGCGGCGGGTGCTTGAGTTGCCAATAAAATGGCGGCTAAAGTAGCAGCAGCAGTTGGGATTGATAATCGACTGGCTGCCTCAAATGCGCGGTATAAATGGCGCTGGGTAACATGTGCAATTTCATGTGCCATCACTGAAGCTAATTCACTTTCTGATTCCGTTAACAACAGTAAAGCAGAATTAATACCAATATAACCACCAGGACCTGCAAAAGCATTGATACGATGGTCTAAAACTATAAAAAAATGAAAGGGGTTGGAAGGCAGGTCGCTATTGGCAACAAGTTGTTTTCCAATAGATTGAATATATTGTTGAACTTCTACATCCTGGTTGATTTTAATACTGGCATGTAAACTTCTAAAAAAGGCATCCCCTAGTTTTTTTTCTTGTATTGGAGTGATTAATGTACCCGAAGAGTCACCCATATCAGGCAATTGTATTTTATTTATTTCAGTAGCATATTGTTGGCTAGGAAAGAGACTGAGCGTTAGTACCAGGATAATATTTGTGAATTTAAATAACATGAATCTAAGACTGGAAAAGATGATTTTGGTTCATTAGATGATTTTGGCTATAAGTGAGGAGTATTTACATGGAAAATAGCGTTGTAGGAGCATCCGCCCACCCCTACAGAACAGATTGTTCAAAGTCGGTGAATAAGTTACCTGTTGTTTTTTAAATTTGGCCAATTGGAGAAGGCAAAAACCCAAATTATAAAAACATTTACCACAGGAATTAAAAGACAAAAAGTCCATCGTTTATCAAGACCTGCTTTGTCTAAAATTTTAGCACCTAACCAGAGTATAAAGGCAGAAAATATAGTGAGAAGAAAATAGAACAGGATTAACATTATGATTCTCTTTTACTTTCAATTGAATTAGGCCAAGGTAAAAAAGCTAATTGTAAAAAAATTAGCAGTAAGCCAAATCCAGGTAAAAAAACCAGGGCTGACCATATGGGATTAAAACCAACCTTTTTATAAATAAGCGCGATAGGGACTAAGATCATGAGCCCAGTGATAACGATTGGGAATATATCTGGAATCATTAGAGATGTCCTTTAGATTTGTTGGAAGTTTAGATTTTAACTTACATTTATTAACTAGAAAAATAAATTTTATTGAACTATTATCAGATATAGATAACTAAAACTGAAACTAATTGTTAGGTACTTGCTATGAATGTATTGTTTAAAAATATTCCGATAGGCATTGGGTCTGTTGAGCTTATTAAATTTATTGATCTTGAATTTAAGAACTGCGATTTTGAAAGAGGTGATTGGTCTGTATCAGAAAGCGCAATTGAGATGTTAGAAAAACAAGATAGCTTTACTCGTCCTATTGAACAGTTTAGTTTAGTACGAATTAATCCCCCACTTGTTGCAAAAATAATTATTCAAAAATTGAACGGTTGTTATTTTAATGAACTTCAAATAACGGTAAGAGAGTATTCTAATCGATCAATAAGTAATGACTCTAGACATAGAGGTCTTGATATTTTGAATAATTTTGTTGATCGAAGAATACAAGATAGAAGAAAATATATTTTAGTGTATTCACGGCTAATCTGAATTAATAGAGCTGCCTTTAACTATTTTTTATCGCCAAGGCTTTTTAGTATTTCTTCTAAAGGCACCAAATTCATCCTTACTCTGAATAAAACATCGTGGTTATGTAATAGTCCAAAGCAATCATAAGTTCGTAGCATTATATCGGTTTGGTTTAATGTGTTGCTGCTTGATTCTGGATGTTGCTTAACCAAAATATAAAGTTTGTCATCATTCTTTAAGCGGCTTAGATATTCTCTGTCAACAGAAATTTCATGTGAGGTGTAAACCATTGGATTACGTTTAAAATCATGATTTTCTAGTTGCGCTTTTTCTAATAAAGCACCTGATGCTAAGCTACAGGGGAATACTTCTGGGTAATTAGCAGTATGCGTTAATTCATCAAAATAATCTGACTGTTCAACTAAAGAACCTGATAGAAAGTTTTTTACATTGCCATTATTTAAAAACTTACGTTTAAGGAAGAATTCCGTACCTGGAATGATAGTTTTATCTGGTATTACATTAAGATTTGGCAGGTTGCTAAAATTAGTACCCGCCAAAAATAAAGGTGTTTGAGTTTCTTTTTTAAAGCCTAATAAAATAGTTTTTCCTTTTGACTTTATTGAAACACGGTTTCCCAAGGTGAGTTGGGGAATGGTTTTAATCAGGGTTTTTTTTATTTCCAGTTGAAAAGGTGTGGCTGGTTTAAGCGCATTGACAAAGGTTATTTGATAATTGCTAAAACGTAGTTTGTTTTCGGAAATAATTTTGTTTTCATTACGCGCTTCTCTATATAAACGCATTTGATCTTCAATTAAGGTATTGAGTTGATAACCTAAAACAATAGGGCCTTTAAATGGGTTGTGCATAATCTGTAACCATTTGTGTTTGTCATGGAACAGATTAAAGTCATCAGAGGCGTTGCGCGCAACCTCTATATGAATTTGCTCAAAGGTAAAGAATTTGGTTGTCATAAGAGTGCTTGTTCTATAAAGGTAGGGGGAATATTTGGTTCATTAACTGTTTGCTCAAACCAAAAACTCATGGGATATTCAAATCCCATACCATGCATATAATTATAGAGGGCTTTTTTTAATCCTTCACCTAACATTTGATGATTTGTATTCACCGGGTCATGATAATCAATATCATTTTCTGCAAATAATACATTTTTATTAGCAATTAATTCGATATTGTATTGTTCTGGGTGTAAGCCGATAGGGCTATGAATGGTTGCTGCAAAACGATGCCAATAAGCTGAGTGAAAACAGCCGTTAAGCATTAACTGACGAACGCGCTCTAATGAATCAACCGTTTCTTGCTCTGTCTGACTAGGAAATCCGTACATTAAATAAGCATGAACCAGAATCCCCACATCTACAAAATTTTTGCTGACTTGGGCGACTTGCTCAACAGTCACGCCTTTTTTCATTAGTTTTAGTAAACGGTCGGAAGCAACTTCTAATCCACCACTAATGGCAATACAACCTGAGTCAGCCAATAACTGGCATTTTTCGGCTGAAAATGTTTTTTCAAAGCGAATATTTCCCCACCAACTAATGACTATATTACGTTCAATCAGTTTTTCAGCCATAGCAAATAATACTTTGGGTGGCGCGGCTTCATCGACAAAATGAAAGCCAGTTTCTCCCGTTTCAGCTATTAATGTTTCAATACGATGAACAATAATTTCTGCCCCTGCATCATCGTATTTAGCGATATAGTCGAGGCTAAGATCGCAGAAACTGCATTGCGACCAATAGCATCCATGAGCAATGGTTAATTTATTCCAGCGACCATCACTCCATATACGGTGCATAGGGTTTAGCATTTCAGATAAGGACAAATATTTGTCTAACGGCAGCCCTTCATAGCAAGGTGTGCCTGTGTTTTTATGAGGAATATCGTGTAATGCTGAGTTGTTAGTAAAAACAACTTGCCCCTGTTTTAGAAGGTATGTTCTAAATAAATCATCGACAGGGCGTTGATTATCCACGTGTTCTAATAGCGTTAATAGTGGTCTTTCACCATCATCTACTGTAATGAAATCAACAAATTCAAAAATACGTGGGTCTTTAAGTGAGCGTAATTCGGTATTAATAAAACCGCCTCCTAAAATGATTTTGAGCGAGGAATTAATTGTTTTACAGTATTGAGCAATTTTTAATGCTCCGAGCATATTACCGGGGAAGGGAACAGTTAAGCCTATTATTGTTGGCTTCTCTTGTGTTAAATAAGTTTTTACCAAGGATGAAATAATTTTGTCTGTATAGACAGTGGGTTGCTGTAATTGACGGTATAAGTCATCAAAAGAAGGGTTGGATGCCGCGAGCTTTTCGCCATAACGAGATATTTCAAAATTTGGATCAACCCCTTGTTTAATGACCATGGAAATATCATCTATAAACAGAGTTGCCAGGTACTTGGCTTTATCTTGTATGCCTAAATCCCCAAAAGCGCTGTGTAAAATATCTCCAGACATTTCTTCCATTTGATAGAGGTTCTCAAACTGGGGGCCTTCTGGAAGAAATGATCTGGAAGCAATTCGTAAGGCAAGTGATGGATTTTTACCCTGTAGAAATTTAATGCTAGGTTCAATACACTTTTTGTAGAGGGAAAAGTGAGAGAGAAAGTGATAAATTGAATCGGGTAATTCGTCGTCATCAAAATCAGCATAATTATCCTCGATTGATTGACGGATATTTTCCAGGCCTTGCTGACTTAACAGTGATAAAAATAATTCAATGGCTAAATCTTTTTGACTAACTTCATAACCGTGTTGTTTTAGAAACCCTGTTAGATAGGCTGTTGCTGGATAAGGCGTATTCAATTGAGTCATCGGTGGGGTGATGAGCAGTATCTTGGGTTTGTTTGTTTGCATAAATACGACAGGGTAGTACTTTATTAAGTCATTTTATATTTTACCTTGCTTGTGTGCTTTATGTGTTTTGAATTAACCTGGTAAAGAATTTTTAGTTTGAGTGGTTAAGCAGAGAAAAATTAATAAGTGGATGAATAAATATAGAGCTGTGCATGATTTGTTTCTTAAAGCGCGTGTAGTGTAAGTCATTATTTACGCCTTAGCAACCCAACTTATATACTAGTCTTTGATGGGTTGTAATGTAATTACCAATTTAAAAAACAGGTGGGAGAGTAATGTTAAATGTAGTTAGGTGTATGAGAAGTACACAGGTACAAAAGTAATATCAAATTTGTGATGCAGATCGTAAACACATTAAAATAAGTTGTGATTAGTGTTTATTTTAGGTGAAAGTGATGAGTTAATATGTGAATGGAAAACTAATGTGGTTTTTTCTTTGAGATATAATGGCACAAATTTAAGGTGTATAAATCTTTCGTTAAGAAAAATTATTAAAGTTATATAGTATTTATTATTGTAAAGCTGGACAAAATACAGTTTGCAACTATTCTTGAACAAGAACTCTATTTTGAGAGATATATGCAATATTTTGATTCGTTATTTATTACTGATACTGAAACAAGCCTGACTGCTGAATCAAATAATAGTTTTTTAGTTGATGAAGTTTTTTGGATGACTGATGAAGGCAGGGATAAGCGTTTATATCAACAGCTTGTGTTTAAAGTCTTAAGAAAGCCAAAGCAGTTGCTTTTACATATTCAAAGGATTTACTTTACATATGATAATAGTTTATCCGATCAGTTGTATGCAGCTTTAGTGGATTTGATATGGGTTTTAGATGGTAGAGGGGAAGAATTAGCTAAAAAACAAATGCTAGCAACTCAATCTCTATTAACGAAACAACAAGTTGGTGCATTGAATAATGCTTTAAAACGAGATGAGGCATCATCGCTATTAGGTAATAAATTTTCATTATTTGCCACTGGCTATGTAGGAAAAAGTAATTTAGTAGTAAAAGAAGAAGGTATTGCGATAGAACATGATCCACTTATGATCGCTCATGATTTTATAGAGTACAGTCAGCTTGATGCTGCGATAGAAACACTAGAAGAAGCTGTGTTTGATGCCCCTGATAGAGATGAGTTGCAGAGTGAGTTGGTAAATTTATATAAAGTAACAAAGAATCGCCAGGCTTTTACTAAAATGTATAATATGTTGATTGATAAAAAGGTAAAAATAATAGATGAGTGGCAACAAGTACTCGGTTTTTTTGGACAGATAAATGAAAAGTAAAAATAAAAGTCCAATAAAGGTTGCCCTTTATGGAATGGATGGACGTACCTATAAGACCATGGTTATGTTTCTGCAAAGATCATGTAAAGGGATTGCTTTTGTTGTTGATGAATTTGACGCTGAAATCGATATAATTGATGCTGACTTTGTTGATATACACAAGGTAATTAATGAAAGACGGTCTAAGACACCAAATAGGCCGATTATTATTCTTTCCTTGCATAAACAATCAATAACAGGAGTTGTTTATGTAAAAAAACCCGCTGAAGCAGTTGCTTTATTGGCGGCACTAAAAGAAGCATCGTCACCTCAGTTTTTAAAGCAGATAAAAAATATTACACACAGTGCGGTAAGTGATAATGGAGTTAAAGCTAAGCCTGTTGAAACAAAGCCAGTTGAAGTAAAACAAGTGACAAAGCCAATTGTTACAGAAGCTCCTAAAAATATAGATACTGAGGAACAAAAAAAAGTTGCCAAACATAAAACGGCAATGCGTTTAAATGAAGGTAGTTTTTCTACCTATATTGGTCATGTTGAAGGGATAGATTTTTCAGTTAGAGAACAGGCTTTAAAAGCGAGTTTTAATCCTAAAGATTACTTTATGGGTTATGTTCTTTCTGCAATGGCTGTAGCGAAGAATAAATCGCGTATTTTACAATTAAATTCCAGTTGGAAACCTTTGGTTATTTTTCCACATAGTCATGAAATTTGGCTAGATGCTGATGATAAGCAATTAAGGGCTTTTGCTGGACTTAAAATACATAGTCAATCAGAATCGGGGATGAAATTAATCCCCGTTGACCAGAACACCTTAGGTGTGAAAACCAAAATGGAAAACTTTTATGATAAGGATGTTTTTCTATGGAAGTTGGCTATCTGGACTTCAAAAGGCAGGTATCCAAATTATATAGATATTAATCGACCTGTTTTTTTAAAGCAGTGGCCTAATTTTACACGGTTATTAATTACCCCTCATTCACTAAGAATTTCAGCTTTATTGATTGAAGGGCCTAGAACATTAATAAATATTGCAGACTCGTTAAAAATAAAGCCTCAATATGTTTTTATTTTTATAAGTGCAGCAGCAGCATTGGATTTAGTTGGGCAGGCAGAGCGTGAGTCGGATGAAATTGTAGCTCCTCCAAGCATTAAAAAGGTAAAATCTAGCGGTCTGTTAGGCCGAGTACTTGGTAAATTACGCAGTTGATAGTGAGATAAATAAATATGAGTCAGTTTAAAATAATTTTTACAGGACCAGTTGGTGCAGGAAAAACGACTGCAATCCATTCAATTAGTGATGTACCTCCCGTTAAAACAGATGCTGTTGCCAGCGATATGGCGAAAGATAGAAAAGCAGCAACAACGGTAGCCATGGATTATGGGGTTATGAATTTGGCTGAGGGTGAAAAAATTCACTTATATGGTACCCCAGGTCAAGAACGGTTTGACTTTATGTGGGATATTTTAACCGTTGGGGGCATAGGTCTTATTTTGTTGCTGGATAATACCCGGGCAGATCCTTTTAAAGATATGCGTTTTTTTCTAGATTCTTTTAGTCATTTTATTGCTGATACAAATGTCGCAATTGGGGTAACACAAATGGATTTAAGCAGTAAACCAACGATAGATGATTACCATAGACAGTTATTAGGAATGGAGATGAAGCCACCCGTATTTGCAGTGGATGCAAGAGTAAAGAATGATATGTCATTGTTGGTTCAGTCACTTATATTTTCACTTGACCCGGGGTTAGAGGATGAATAAAAAATGGGAAACTTTACTTTAGCGGATGGGCTTTTTCTCTACCCAACCCCGGTAGGCAGTTACTATGCCATATCATCAACTGAAGATGATAAATCAAGAAGATTTCTTAAACGGTTGTTGTTACAACCTAAAACACCTGCTTTAAATGCGGAAGTGTTAATGGACTTGATGGAGGAGAGTGATAAAGAGAAAGCTCTGGAATTATTACATCATTGCCAGAAACTAGGTTGGGTTCAGGGGGTTAGTGAGGCTCTTGAT
>JAGLUC010000384.1 GCA_023134955.1 Methylococcales bacterium
CTGGCAGCTCCTTCTGTTACATAGCCCTTTCTATGTAATATTGCTTCCCCGCAACCTTGCTCTATTGCTTGTTGTTTTAATAGTACATTGGCTAACAAAGTCGTTGCTTTTACATTACATAATTCCCAGCGACTATCATCCATGGTTAATGCTTTAATACCTTTTTCCAGCTCAGTAACAGGCTTAATGTCCGAACACATGGCAAATACAGTTGGTACGGGGTTTTTAGGAAAAGCATGATCCCTTTTAGCGGCAACACCTCGTGTTATTTGCAGATAAATTGACTGATCCTTAGTGGCATCTATCAGAGGGACTAAAATTTGTGTCCACTGAGCTAAATCATAATTAAAATCAAGGCAAATACGACTTAGGCTTGCTTGTAAGCGATCTAAATGATCCTGCATTCTAAATAATTTTCCTGAATAACAGGGAATGACTTCATAAACACCATCGCCAAACAAAAAACCTCTATCCAGTACTGAAACTTTTGCTTCAGATAAGGGTAAATACTCACCATTTAGATAGACTTTACTATCACCCATTTCAATCATTCGTCTTTACTCCAGCATTAACATTGCTTCATCATAAAGCCGGTTAATAAAGCCACCTTGTTTAACGTCTTTTAAGGCAATTAATGGCTTGTTTGCAACAATTTCACCAGCAAGTGATACGTTAACACTCCCAAATACAACCCCTTCTGAAACTGGAGCAATAATTTTTTTGTCTATATTAATTTCTGCCTTCAAATCATTGTAATGTCTACGTGGAATAGTCACATATAAGTCATCAACCAATCCTATAGAAAAAGTCTCATCCTCTCCCTTCCAGACTTTAGCATTCTTCAAGACTTCACGCCCTTTATACAGTTTATGAGTTTCAAAAAAACGAAAACCATAATTTAATAAGATCTGACTTTCATTAGCCCTGGCTTCAACACTTTTGGTTCCCATGACCACGGTAATTAAACGCATGTCTTCTCTTTTTGCCGAAGCAACCATGCAATATCCAGCTTCTTCTGTATATCCAGTCTTCACCCCATCAACAGACTTATCTCTCCACAACAATTTATTGCGATTAGGCTGGGTAATATTGTTAAAGGTGAATTCTTTTTTTGAGTCCCAGCGATAATATTCTGGAAACTCAGAAATTACAGCAACCGTTAATTTTGCCAAATCTTTTGCTGTGGTGTAATGATTTTTACTGGGTAATCCCATACTATTTTCAAAATGAGAATCTAACATACCTAAACGTACTGCATGTTGATTCATCATTGCTGCAAATGTGGCTTCGTCACCAGCAACATGTTCTGCCAAAGCCACACTGGCATCATTACCCGATTGAATAATAATGCCTTGCAATAAATCTTCTATCGCAACCTGCTTATTAACCTCAACAAACATTCTTGAGCCATGTGTTTGCCAGGCTTTTTTACTAATGGTAACTTTTTCATCCAGCGTTAAATGCCCGTTTTTTAACTCTCTAAAAACCACATAGACAGTCATTATTTTAGTCAGGCTTGCTGGTGACAACCTTACATCAGCACTTTTTTCAGCCATCACTTTATTGCTATTAAAATCTAATAACACATAGCTCTTAGCTGCAATATTAGGCGCAGCAGGTATTAAGATAGTATTTTCTGCATTTGCAATGTTTAAATATGCGAAAAAAACTGTAACAAGAATAAAGAATTTTTGTTTAAATGAGAGCATTAATATTGACCAAGGTATATCGAATAAATGTTTGATTAGTATATCATTAATGATTGTGCTTAAGGGTGATAGTAGCAAACCCCCGAAGCTATTTTATTGCTCCGAAACCAGTTGTATTTCCACCAGGCCTATACTCGCTAGTTTTTCACTTGCCCTCTCTGCCTGTTGAGCAGAATATAAAGGTCCTACCTGTACCTTATACAAGCCTGTAGCTTGCATTTTATCTTCCTGAATTCTTGAGTTTTTTATCCCTTCAAAAATTAATTTATTTTGTAATTTTTTAGCATTTTCTAAGCGACCAAAAGCACCAAGCTGTATATAAGCTGTGGTATTTTTTTGTGCGGTTTGATCTTTATTGTTTTCTGGCTTTTCAGGTTTTCCAAACTCAAATGCTGTGACCATCACAGAGCCAGTCCCTGTTTGTTGAATTCCTAGCTTAACGGCTGCGATATAAGACAAATCAATAATTCTATTTCCGTGAAAAGGTCCTCTATCATTGATACGCACGACAACGCTTCGATGATTATTTAAATTTGTCACTCGCACATAACTGGGGATAGGCAATGTTTTATGTGCTGCTGTCATGGCATACATATTATAAATCTCACCATTAGAGGTTTTTCTGCCATGAAATTTTGTGCCATACCAGGAGGCTAAACCCTTTTCTCTATAGCCATAACTATTCGCCAGCACTTTATAGCTTTTTCCTAAAACTTTATATTCACCTGGATTTCCTGCTCTAGTTCTTTTCTCGTACTTTGGTATGGCATCTCTTACAGCCATTACATCCATGGGCACATGAGTAGGTGCGCTGTCTTTAACTGATGGCTCAATGGTGCATCCAGTAGTTAATATTATTGTTAGGGCAACAAGTTTTTTATTCATTTTCTGATACTGTTGTTTCAATCTTAGATTCAATATTGGCTTTAACATCAGATTCCACTTTCTTACCTGCATCGTCCACTATTTTTTTATTAATAGCGTCACTCAATTGATAAACTGCCATAGCATATAAAGGACTATGATTATAGCGAGTAATGACATAAAAATTATTTAAAGCAACCCATAAATCATTGCCTGTTTTTTGCTCAAAGGCTAGTAATTTAACCGCTTCATCTTTTTTTAATGTGGGATCAATATAGATTGCTAGCGTTTGTAGTTTCTCCCAGGAATAGTCAGGTTTAAGACCCTTTGTTAAGGCTTGCTGATAAGCCTGACCTTCTGCATTAGCGGGGAAAATAATCGCCTCACCTCTATGCCAATGATGTTTAACAAAATAATTTGCCACACTGGCAATAGCATCGGATGGATTGTTCCAAATATCTCTTTTTTCATCACCCTCAAAATCTGCTGCATAGGCTCTATAGCTACTCGGCATAAATTGTGGAATCCCCATAGCTCCAGCATAAGAGCCTATTGGGTCTAATGGGTTCATTTTTTCTTCGCGACAAAGAATCAAGAATTTTTCAAGTTCACTAATAAAAAATTTACTGCGTTTTGGATAAGAGAATGCAAGTGTTGACAGTGCATCTATCACTCGATGATGTCCTGTATTTTTGCCATAGCGAGTTTCAACCCCAATGATAGCGATAATTATTTCTGCAGGTACGCCATATTTTGTTTCTACTGCGGTTAATGCTTCTGCATTTTCTTGCCAGAATTTTAATCCGCCGTCTATACGCGCATCAGTCATAAATATTTTTCGATACTTATACCAAGGCAAACTTTCTGCTGGTCGTTCCATGGTTTTTAAAATATTTTCCTTAATCTCAACCAACTGAAAAAGTTGTTTTAATTCAGTAGCATCAAACTGATGCTGTTTAACCATTTTATTAACAAAGCCTGTAAATAATTCAGTTTCTTCAATCGCAGCCAAGGTATTAAAGCTGCTAAATAATCCATAGCAAAGCAAAAAACAAACAATTATATTTTTCATTTAATAATGTATCTTAGGTAGGTAAAAATTTTCGATGTGTGTGAATTGACATCAGAATACCAAATCCTGACAATAGCGTAACCATTGAGGTTCCACCATAACTAATCAACGGCAAAGGCACGCCAACAACTGGCAGTATACCGATCACCATTCCAATATTCACAAATATATAGACAAAAAAAGTAAGGCTTAAGCTACCAGCTAACAAGCGGCTGTAACTATCTTGCGCTTGTACCGCAATATATAAACAGCGGCCAATAATTAACAAATAAAGCATGAGTAAGCTAACACAACCAAGCAAACCAAATTCTTCAGCATAAACAGCAAAAATAAAATCTGTCGAACTTTCTGGCAAAAACTCCAGTTTAGCCTGGGTACTGCCTAACCATCCTTTACCATTTACTCCCCCCGAACCAATGGCAATCTTGGACTGAATAATATGATAGCCTTTGCCCATTGGGTCTGCTTCGGGGTTTAAAAAAGTTAAAACTCTGTTTCGTTGATACTCGCGCATAAAATGCCATAACACAGGTGTTAATGAAGCCAGTACAGCCACGGTAACCCCTATAAAACGCCAGGACAAGCCAGCAAAAAACAACACCGCAGCACCTGAGCTAGCAACAAGTAGTGAAGTTCCTAAATCAGGTTGTTTGGCAATTAAAAGAGTAGGAACAATAATTAATAAAAAGGCAATGAACAGTTGTTTAGCGTTGGGGGGTAGTGCATGATTTGATAGATACCAGGCGATCATCATCGGTGTGGTAATTTTTATCATTTCTGATGGTTGAAAGCGAACAAAGCCTAAATTCAGCCAACGCTGAGCACCTTTCCCTGTCAATCCAACCACTAAAACAGCTACCAGTAACAACACCCCCAAACCATATAATTTAGCAGAATGTCGATAAAAATGACGAGGGTTTATATGCGCTAAAAAGATCATAAAAACAAAAGCAATGGCTATTCGAGTGGCTTGTCTCATTAAAATAGCGATGTCTTGTCCACCTGCACTATATAAAATAACAAAGCTTAATGAACAAAGTAAAACTATGCCAGCAAACAAAGGAATATCTATATGTAATTTTCTAAGCAGTGTTCCAATAACTGAGGGGGTGTGGAATTGCTCATCTCGTATTTCAGTTTGCAACGGCTACATCCTCATTACTCATCAAAAACTGCTTCATTACTTTACCCGCAATAGGTGCAGCTACAGAGCCACCATGCCCACCATTTTCAACAATAACGGCTACTGCTATTTTGGGATCATTTGCTGGTGCAAAACTCATAAACAAAGCATGATCTCTTAATTTAAACTTAATTTCATCTTCATTATATTTTTCTTCTTGCTTGACCGTAAAGACCTGAGCCGTCCCTGTTTTACCCGCAATTTTATAATTAATACCTGCTTGTAAGCGTCTTGCTGTACCACCAGCACCATGAACAACATTAACCATAGCAGAGATAATGTCATCAGTATTTTTAGACTTTAATTCAATCTGCTGATTGGGCTGACCTGGTCCAGCGGAAGTGTAATTCATGTTAATAATTCTATCTACTAAATAGGGCGTAACTATTTTACCTCTATTAGCTAGCGTAGCTGTTGCCCTGGCTAATTGAACAGGGGTAACTTGCATAAACCCTTGCCCTATTCCAGATATTAATGTTTCACCTAGATACCAACGCTCCTTCTTGACTTTTCTTTTCCATGTCTGTGAGGGCAATAATCCCGCTCTTTCCCCAGCCAAGTCTATGCCTGTTTTTTGCCCAAAGCCAAATTGATATAAAAAATCATGAATCTTATCTATCCCCAAAGTACGAGCTAAATCATAAAAATACACATCACATGACTCTGTAATCGCACGATTTAAATCGACCTTTCCATGCCCTCGTTTTTTCCAGTCTCGATATTTATGTTTTAAATTGGGTAACTGGTAATAGCCTGGACAATGTAGTTTATCCCTGAATTTTGTCACACCATATTCAAGCCCTGCCAACCCTACAAAAGGTTTTATTGTTGACCCCGGTGGATATTGTCCTCTTAATGCGCGGTCAAACAGAGGCTGGTCATCTGACTCCTGTAATAGTTTATATTCTTTTGTACTTATCCCCCCTACAAAGGAATTGGGATCAAACTCAGGACGATTTGCAAAAACTAAAACATCTCCTGTGTTAATTTCTATTGCAACCACTGCACCATTATATCCCTCTAGTGCATCAAAAGCTGTTTTCTGCAAATCAATATCCAGTGTTAAATACAGACTTGCTCCAGGAACCGGTTCCATTGAAAAAATTGTTTTTATCCCTCTACTTTGAACATTTACTTCTATTTCTGCAAAACCTTTTTTTCCATGCAATTGAGTCTCATATGCCTTCTCAATACCAATTTTACCGATATACTGAGTCCCTTGGTATTCTGATACTGGTAAGGTTTTTAATTCTTTCTCATTAATTCTTCCAACATATCCCACTACATGTGCTGTTAATTCCTTGTAAGGGTAATGTCGAACCAACCTTGCATGTACGTCTACCCCTGGATAATAAGGTCTTACCACTGCAAACTTAGCGACCTCTTCATCAGTTAACTGTGATAACAACGGAATACTAGAAAATCGCTTCCCTCTCTTTTTGTATTTTAAAAATCGTTTGATTTTTTCATCTGAAATATCAAATAACTGCTTTAATTTAAACAAGGTATTGTCTAAATCTTTTACCTGCTCAGGAATTATTTCTAAGCTATAAGAAGGTAAATTTTCAGCTAAAACCCGGCCATGCCGATCATAAATAATTCCACGGGTAGGGGGCAAAGGGGTAATCTTCACTCTGTTTGATTTTGCCATTGTGGAATATTGTTCATGTCCTACAATCTGCAAATAAACTAATCGAACCAATAAGCTGATAACTAAAAAAATAATTAAAACAAAAACAATGACCACTCGACTAAGAAAAATCCGGTTCTCAGCAAATGTATCTTTCATTGCATAATTTCGAGCCATTAATTAATATGCCCCGAAATACGAAAATAACGTAAGCCAATATTAATAACAGGCCAAAATAATGCACTTGTCAAAACAGGCAACCAAAATATCAAAGAAATACCTACCTTACCTTGCAGCGTCTCAATCCAATACAGCATTATTTGAGAAAATAATAAACCACAAAAAACAAACAATGTTTGCTGTGGGAGTGGGTATTGTCGTAGTCGTTTATGTATTTTTAAATAAAAGAAACAAACAATAGCGTAGGCTAGAGCATGAATACCAAATAATCGTCCTGTAAGCACATCAACTAACAAACCTACTAGCCAGGCATTAAATACCCCCACTTTTTCTGGCATTCTGAGCACCCAATAAATTAAAACCAATAGCACCCAGTCTGGGTTCACAACTTTAAGGAAAACAGGTAATGGTAAAATACTTAAGCCCATAGCTAGAACTAAACTGGCTAAATATCCTTCTATATACGAACGTTTATTAAGGCGCATCTTGAGTATCTTTTATTTCTTGGGGATTTTTTCTTTCTGGCGTATGGATAGGTACAGGGGTTACATCACTCCAGACAATTAATATTTCACGAATTCTGTCCAGCCTAGCTTTCGGTGTTGCGGAAATGTTTGCAAAAGGTTTATTTGGTTGAACAGTAAAACTGTCTACCACAGCCACTGGATAACCTTGTGGGAAAGCTCCCCCTAATCCAGAACTGACTAATAAATCACCTGGTAAAATATCAGCATTATTTGGTAAAAAAGGTAAAATCAAGCGGTCTAGTCTTCCACTCCCTATAGCAATAGTTCTTAATCCATTTCTATTAACTTGCACAGGAATCGCATGATTTGGGTCAGTAATTAACATCACTTCCGAGCTTAACGGTAAGGAACGAACGACCTGACCTACAATACCATTTGAATCTAAAACTGACTGTTTCTCATGTACACCAAACCGAGAGCCCTTGTTTACCACCATTACATGTTCATAAGGTACAAGGTTGACAGAAAGTAATTCCGCCACCAGAACTTGTTCGCCTAATTTAAATGAATTTTCTAGCAAACCTCTTAAACGAATATTCTCATTTGTCAAAGCATCAAACTTCAGCAATTTCACACGACTGGCCAGCAATTCTTGTTTTAGCGAATCATTATCTTTTCTTAATTCACTGGAAAAAAAAGTAATTTCAGTCACTTGCTCAAAAAATTCTATAGGGAAGCTGACTATCACCTGTATTGGATACGTAATGATCGATAAAATTGACCGCGTATTATCTATTCGAGAACTGCGGTGATCAAGCGTCAATAAAGCAATCGAAATCAGCAGCACGATGAGTAGTCGAGTATTAAGGGAAGGCCCTGAAGCAAATAAAAATTTTATAAAAAACCCTCATCTAACGATACAACTAAAACAAAAATGACCAAGCAGGTGCGTAGCCAAGAAAAACTGTTAACAATCACCATTTATTCTAATGAAAAAGTAGATAGTCCTTTTTCATCTAACATTTCCAAAACCATACCACCCCCTCTAGCAACACAAGTTAGTGGGTCATCAGCAATATATACAGGCAAGCCTGTTTCTTCTGAAATCAATCGGTCTATATCAGCTAACAAAGCACCACCACCTGTCAACACGATACCTTTTTTAGCGACATCAGATCCTAACTCAGGCGGTGTCTGCTCTAACGCAACCTTAACAGCCTCTACAATACCCGATAAAGGCTCCTGTAAAGCTTCTAAAATCTCATTACTATTTAAAGCAAAAGTACGCGGTATACCTTCAGCCAAATTACGCCCTGTAACCTGAATCTCTTTTACCTCACTACCCGGATAAGCCGTACCTATTTCCTGTTTAATTTTTTCTGCTGTTGCATCACCAATTAATGTGCCGTAATTTCTACGAACATAATTTACGATTGCTTCATCAAAACGGTCACCACCAATTCTAACAGAGGCCGAGTAAACAATACCATTCAATGAAATAACTGCCACTTCAGAAGTACCACCGCCAATATCTAAAACCATTGAACCATGTGCTTCTTCTACTGGTAAACCTGCGCCTACAGCCGCCGACATAGGTTCTTCAATCAAATAAACTTCTCTTGCACCTGCCATTGCGGCTGATTCTCGAATGGCTCGACGTTCAACCTGTGTCGATCCACAAGGCACACAAATTAAAATACGTGGGCTAGGACGTAATAATTTAGATTCATGAACCTTTTCAATAAAAAACCTTAACATTCTTTCTGTGACTGCAAAATCAGCAATCACACCATCTTTTAATGGTCGAATTGCAGTAATATTACCTGGTGTACGTCCCAGCATCATTTTCGCATCAGACCCGACAGCAGCAATTGTTTTTGCGCCCCTTACCCTATCCTCCTTAATGGCTACAACAGAAGGTTCATTCAGTACAATTCCTTGCCCTGGAATATAAATTAAGGTATTAGCAGTACCTAAATCAATCGACAAATCATTAGAAAATAGTCCCCGAATTTTTTTGAACATCTTTAACAGTATCCCATAGGCGTATAAAATTCTTATACTTTAACAATCAAATAGGCAATTAAGCAAGATATAACGTATTATATTTAATATACACCCTTCGGAGTTAAAAAAATGTCGTTAACGACTGATGAAGTTAAACAAATTGCCCATCTAGCAAGACTTGGTATTGATGAAAAAGATATTGATACTTATGCCTCAGATTTATCCAATATGCTAAAGCTGATGACTCAAATGGGCGAAACAAATACAGATACTATTCAGCCTATGGCTCACCCTATGGATCAAGCGCAACGCTTACGTTCTGACATAACAGAAGAAATTAATCAGCGCGAACATTTTCAATCTATTGCCCCTCAAGTTGAGGCTGGTCTTTATTTAGTGCCTAAAGTGCTGGACTAACAGAATTACTATGTATAACAAAACGATTACAGAACAGGGCAAAGATTTACGTGCTGGCAAATACTCCAGTGTAGAACTGACCCAAACCTATTTAGATCGCATTAAAAAACATGCTGGCCTTAATTGTTTTATCACTGTCACAGAAGAGTTCGCCTTAAAAAGCGCACAAGCTGCTGATAAGTTATTAACAACGGGTAATGCCAGCTTATTAACAGGTATTCCCGTCGCTCAAAAAGATATTTTTTGCACACAAGGCATTAAAACTTCTTGTGGCTCAAAAATGTTAGATAATTTCAGCGCACCTTATAACGCAACCGTGATTGAAAATTTTAATCAATCGGGTGCAGTGATGCTGGGCAAACTTAATATGGATGAGTTTGCCATGGGCTCATCCAATGAAACCAGTTTTTACGGTGCGGTACAAAATCCATGGGATACAAAAACAGTTCCTGGTGGTTCATCGGGTGGCTCAGCCTCTGCTGTTGCCGCAAGACTCACGTCTGCTGCAACTGGAACAGATACTGGCGGATCAATACGCCAACCGGCTTCTTTATGCGGAATTACTGGTTTAAAACCAACTTACGGTCGTGTCTCACGCTACGGTATGATTGCCTTTGCTTCTAGCTTGGATCAAGGTGGGCCAATGGCTAAATCAGCCGAAGATGCCGCTATTTTGATGCAAACCATGGCTGGCTTTGACCCTAAAGACTCAACCAGTGTAGATCAAGCTGTTCCAGATTATTCTGCCGACTTAAACACCCCCCTTGCTGGATTAAAAATTGGTATCCCTAAAGAATTCTTTAGTGAAGATTTGAACAGTGATATTGCCAGCACTATTGAAACGGCAATTAATGAATACAAAAAAATGGGTGCAGAAATAAAACAAGTTTCTTTGCCCAATATGAAACTGGCAATACCTGCTTACTATGTGATTGCTTCTGCCGAATGTTCTGCTAACTTATCTCGTTTTGATGGTGTTCGATACGGCTACCGTTGCGATAATCCAGGCGACCTTAACGACTTATATACTCGCTCTCGCGGCGAAGCTTTTGGTCAGGAAGTAAAACGTCGTATATTAATGGGCACTTACGCTTTATCCGCAGGCTATTACGATGCCTATTACATTAAAGCTCAAAAAGTACGCCGCCTGATTAGTGAGGATTTTACTCGCGCATTATCTGAAGTTGATGTGTTGATGGGCCCCGTTTCTCCCACTACTGCTTTTGAGCAAGGCGCAAAAACGGGCGATCCCATTGAGATGTATCTGGCTGACATTTACACCATTGCCATTAACTTAGCGGGTTTACCTGCCATGTCCATCCCTGCTGGCTTTGTTGAGCATAAACCTGTTGGTTTACAAATCATTGGTAATTATTTTACTGAATCTCGCCTGCTTAATATTGCCCATCAATACCAGCAAGTAACAGACTGGCATCAACAAACACCCAAAGGTTTTGAATAAGGAGAATATGATGGAATGGGAAACAGTTATTGGTCTGGAAATTCACGCTCAGCTAGCAACAAAATCTAAAATATTTTCTGCCGCATCAACTGCCTATGGTGCAGAGCCTAACACTCAAGCCTGTGCAGTTGACTTAGGCTTACCTGGTGTACTACCTGTACTTAACCAGGAAGTTGTGCGCATGGCGGTTAAGTTCGGTATGGCAATTGAGGCAGAAATTGCACCTTATTCAGTATTTGCCAGAAAAAATTATTTTTATCCTGATTTACCTAAAGGCTATCAAATCAGCCAAATGGATCATCCTATTGTCGGTATTGGTCATTTAGATATTGAAGTTGACGGCAAAACCAAACGCATTGGAATAACACGCGCCCATTTAGAAGAAGACGCAGGAAAATCACTACATGAAGACTTCCATGGCTTAACCGGTATTGATTTAAACAGAGCTGGCACACCTTTATTAGAAATTGTCTCAGAACCCGATATGCGTTCTGCTGCTGAAGCTGTGGCTTATATGCGTAAAATTCACGAATTAGTACGTTATTTGGAAATTTGTGATGGTAATATGCAAGAAGGCTCGTTTCGTTGTGATGCCAATGTCTCTGTTCGCCCAAAAGGTCAGGCAGAATACGGCACACGGGCAGAATTAAAAAATATCAATTCATTCAAATTTGTCGAAAAAGCCATTCTCATTGAAGTAGAAAGACAAATTGATTTAATTGAATCAGGTGATAGCGTGGTACAAGAAACACGGCTATATGATTCAGATAAAAACGAAACTCGCTCAATGCGTAGTAAAGAAGAAGCCAATGATTATCGTTACTTCCCTGATCCTGACTTATTACCTGTTGAAATTACAGATGAGTTACGCGCACAAGTTAAAGCGGATTTGCCCGAATTACCAACCGCTAAAAAACAACGCTTTAAAGAGCAATATGATCAAGACGATGAAACGGCAACCATTTTATCCTCATCTCGTCAATTGGCTGACTTTTACGAAACAGTGGTTAAATTATCCAACTGTGACAGTAAACTGTGCAGTAACTGGGTAACGGGGAATTTTCTGGGTGCTTTAAATAAAGCTAATCTTAACATTAAGCAAAGCCCTATATACGCAGATCGCCTTGCAGGATTACTACGGCGCATTGCTGACAATACTATCTCAGGAAAAATTGCCAAACAGGTATTTGATTCAATGTGGGAATCAGATGCAACGGCTGACGAAATCATCGACCAGCAAGGTTTAAAACAGATTACTGATACAGGCGCTATTGAAGCCATTATCGATAAAATCATTGCTGACAATCCTGATCAAGTCGCACAATATTTAAGTGGTAAAGATAAGGTCTTTGGCTTTTTTGTTGGACAAGCAATGAAGGCGACTCAAGGTAAGATTAACCCTGGAGAAGTTAATAAGATGTTAAAAGATAAGCTTAAATAACGACTATTGGAAGTACCCTTAAAGCCAGACGCTTGAGGGTTCTCCTATTTGACCAGCATTTCAAAGAAAAATTTTTCAAAATAACCAGTCTACTTTAATGCACCGCCCTTAAACCCTAACTGCTTCCACGCCTCAAACAGTACAATAGAAACGGTATTAGACAAGTTTAAACTCCGGCTTTCCGACATCATTGGCAAATACAGTTTTAAACCTTCATCATGCTGTCGCAAGAAACTATCAGGCAGCCCTCTGGTTTCTGGGCCAAACATTAAAAAGTCACCGTCTTGAAAACTGACATCAGCATAGTTTTTTGTCCCTTTGGTGGTTAATGCAAATAACCGCCTGGGCTTGGCTTTTTCGATAAAATCATCTAATGATGCATACTGATGTGCATTAACCCACTCATGATAATCTAAACCAGCCCTGCGCAGTTTTTTATCATCTAAAACAAAACCTAAAGGATGAATTAAATGCAACTGCGCGCCTGTATTGGCGCACAGTCTAATAATATTGCCTGTATTAGCCGGAATTTCTGGCTCAAACAAAACAATATTAAGCATTCTATTATTTAGTGGCATCCACAGCAGCCAAGCCCCAAATATCATCTGCATATTCAGAAATTGTTCTGTCTGTTGAAAACTTGCCACTGGATGCGGTATTTAGAATACTCATTTTAGTCCAATACTCTCTGTCGCTATATGCTTCACTGACTCTTTCTTGAGCATCTATATAGCTACGAAAATCAGCAATGGTCATCCACGGATCATTTGAACTTTTTAACGAACCAATAATATCGTCAAAAATACCTTGCTCAAGTTGGTTAAAATGCCCACTTTCCAGTAAATCCATTACCGCTTTAATATCTTCATCGGCATTAATCATTGCACAAGGGTTATAGTGAGATCTTAACTCTTCAACTTCCCCTTCAGTCAAACCAAACAAAAAGAAGTTTTCTTCACCCACTTCTTCACGTATCTCTACGTTAGCACCATCCAAAGTACCAACAGTTAAAGCACCATTCATCATAAACTTCATATTACCCGTTCCTGACGCTTCTTTTCCTGCGGTAGAAACCTGCTCTGACAAATCAGCCCCGATACAGATTTTTTCCATCGCTGAAACACGATAGTTAGGTAAAAACACTAATTTTAGTTTGTCACCGACATCAGGATCATTATTGACCACTTCTGCAACATTATTAATCAGTTTAATGGTTTTCTTTGCCATTACATAACCTGGCGCAGCTTTGCCACCAATTAATACACAACGAGGCACCCAGTTTTCAGTGTCACCACGTTTAATTCTGTTATATAAATGAATAACATGTAAAACATTTAAAATTTGGCGCTTATACTCATGAATACGCTTAACCTGAACATCAAATAGAGCATCAACATTTATGCCTAATTCAACACCCAGCTCTTCTGTTTTATAATCGATTAATTGCTCTTTGTTTGCTTGCTTTAATTGATACCATTTCTTTCTAAAAGCAGCTTTCTCTGCATAGGGTTTGAGTTTTTCTAATTGGGATAAATCTGTCACCCAGTCACTACCTATGGTTTTAGTGATTAATCTAGCAAGATCAGGATTACACGCAGCTAACCAACGTCTTGGCGTTACCCCATTGGTTTTATTATTAAACTTTTCTGGCCATAATTGATAAAAGTCATTAAATAAACCATTCTTCAATAATTGAGAATGTAATGCAGCCACGCCATTGACCGAAAAACTACCGACAATCGCCAAATAAGCCATACGAACCTGCTTATCACCACCTTCTTCGATGATAGACATTTTGTTCAAGTATTCTGTTTTACCTGGCCAATGATCAGCCACTTCTGCCATAAAATGTGCATTAATTTCATAGATAATCTCCATAATCCGCGGTAGCAAGTGCTGCATTAAACCTACAGACCATTTTTCCAACGCTTCAGGCAATAAAGTATGGTTGGTATAAGCCATGGTCTTACGTGTAATACCCCAGGCTTCATTCCAGCTTAAACCATGCTCATCCATCAATAAACGCATTAATTCAGCCACTGAAATACTCGGATGGGTATCATTCAGCTGAAAACAGTTTTTCTCGGCAAATTTTTCAAAATTTTCACCATGTCGCCCAACCCAGTTTGCCACCACATCTTGTAGACTTGCAGAGGCTAACAAATACTGTTGCTTTAATCTTAAGACTTTACCATTTTCATTAGCATCATTTGGATACAGCACCATGGTAATATTTTCAGCTGTATTTTTTTCTGCAACTGATTCAGCATATGCACCAGCATTAAACTCTTGCAGATTAAATTCATCTGTCGCTTCAGACTTCCATAAACGCAACGTATTCACCGTACCATTTTTATAACCTGGAATCGGTGTATCATAAGGAACGGCTAAAACATCATCGGTATTGACCCAGCTAACAACTTCCTTACCTCGCTCGTTAACATGTCTTTCTGTATGTCCGCCAAATTTTATACGCACTGTATATTCTGGGCGCTCAATTTCCCAGACATTACCATTACGTAACCAATGGTCAGGATTTTCTATCTGCTCACCATTTTTAATCACCTGGCTAAACATACCGTATTCATAACGTAAGCCATAACCCGTAACAGGCAACTGTAATGTTGCACAACTATCAATAAAACATGCCGCTAATCGACCTAAGCCACCATTGCCTAATCCAGCATCTGGCTCACTATCAATCAATTCTTCCAGATCCAGACCTAGATCATATAAGGCTTTTTCAACGGTATTGGTAACACCTAGATTTAACATGGCATTACTTAATGCTCGCCCCATTAAAAATTCCATTGAAATATAAAAAGCTTTTTTACAGTCCTCTTCTCTATAGGTATTGTATGTCTGCTTCCAGCGTTCAATCAGTCTGTCACTGACTGCCAAAGACAATGCTTCATAAGCATAGTGTGGAGAGCGGCAATGAGCATCCCTGCCCAGTCTATGGCTATAATATCTTTTAAAATCAGCAATAAAATCACTTTTATCCAGACCTAAACTGGGAAGTACTGTTATATCTTTTTTTGGTTTGCTTTTTTCAAAGCATCTATTTGGCATATCATTTACTCTTTTAATTTTAAAAATTTATCTCTAATTGAATAATATATCTATCATAATCCTTTTATACTCTTCACGCTCAAGAATACCTCACCCAAGCACACAGCTTATTGCGATGATCGTTGCTTAATGCCATGAATGGCATGTAGTAGCAATTGCCGAGTAAAGTATTGAAATAGATTGCTATTCCTGCTACTTTACGCCTAGCTCATCACAACAATCTACGCACTTGAATAAGGTATTCTTAAACATGAAGAGTATACTAAAGACTTTAATGATATTAATTTAAAGAAATCAATTTAATCATACGCTAAATAACTTGCTAACTATCACAAGGAACAGAGCCTTCCTGCATGAGTCAGATGAGGCTGAAGCCTCACTTCCAATATATAGCTTATCTACAACTAACTTTCTTTTAAAAGTTTATCTATTTATTCGCTTAGGTATTTATGTTGTTTGTATCGTTAATTGGGAGACGGGGAAGTATTTGAAAACTCCCACGAAAAAATCGTGGGAATATAAATATAGCGTTATGCCAATTTCCCATGACATTGCTTATACTTTTTACCAGAGCCACAGGGACAGGGATCATTACGACCTACTTTTTTCTCATGTCGAACAAAAGGCTGTTCTACCTGTTGTTCATTATTTTCTATCTGAGCCTGTTCTGGCTGCTGCATTGATAAAGCTGCTTCCGCATGCTCATAACTCATTTGTTGAGGTGCTTGTCGCCTCTCATCTATGGCATCCACATCAGATTCTTGGGTCACTTGAACCTTAGCCAAAATGCCAATCACTTCATATTTAATGTGATCCAGTAAATTGGTAAACATATCAAATGCTTCTCGTTTAAACTCCTGCTTAGGGTCTTTTTGAGCATAACCTCTAAAATGAATCCCCTGTCTTAAAGCATCCATTGCTGCTAAATGTTCTTTCCAGCTATTATCTAGCACTTGCAACATAATTGATTTTTCAAAATGTTGCATCACTTCTATGGTAGATAGCAGTTCTTTTTGTTTACTCGACTGCTCTAATGCCTCAATAACATATTTACGCAGATCCAACTCTTGGAAAGAATCATCTTCATCTAATCTATCTTGCAAATTGAGTTCGAGTAAATATTCCTGCGCTAAATGCTCTTCCAGTCCAGTAATATCCCATTGTTCTTCCATTGTTTTTGCTGGGATATATTGCGTAATCACATCGTTAAGCACGTCATGACGAATATCACTTATCATAGTGCTAATTTCATTAGCCGCCATTAACTCATTTCGATGTTCATAAATAACTTTACGCTGATCATTTGCCACATCGTCATAAGCTAAAATTTCTTTACGCATATCAAAATTTCGACCTTCCACTTTAGTTTGCGCATTTTCAATGGCACGGGTCACCCATGGGTGCTCAATCGCCTCACCTTCTTCCATACCTAAAGATTTCATTAATTTAGAAACACGATCTGAAGCGAATATACGCATCAAATCATCTTCTAACGACAAATAGAACCTTGTAGAGCCTGGGTCTCCCTGACGACCAGAACGACCCCTTAACTGATTGTCAATACGACGAGACTCATGTCTTTCAGAACCAATAACATGCAAGCCACCACTGGCAATAACCTTTTCATGTCTATCTAACCAATGACCTCTAGCCTTGTCTTGCTCTGCTTCTGTCGCATTCTCACCTAACGCCTTTATCTCAGCATCCAGGTTACCACCTAATACAATATCGGTACCACGACCCGCCATATTGGTAGCAATTGTAACCGCACCAGGCATTCCCGCATTTTCAATAATATGCGCTTCGCGTTCGTGCTGCTTAGCATTCAACACTTCATGTTTAATACCTTGCTGCTTCAAAATTTGAGCAATAATCTCAGAATTTTCTATCGATGTCGTACCCACTAAAACAGGTTGCTGTCTCTCAACACATTGTTTAATGTCTTCAACCACCGCCTGATATTTCTCAAGTTTTGTGATGTAGACCAGATCACCTCTGTCATCACGAATCATATCCCTATGCGTTGGAATAACAACAACCTCCAAGCCATAAATCTTATTTAATTCAAAAGACTCTGTATCTGCTGTCCCTGTCATGCCTGACAGTTTTTCATATAATCTGAAATAGTTTTGAAAAGTAATAGAAGCCAGTGTCTGATTCTCATTTTGAATAGTCACCCCTTCTTTTGCTTCTACCGCTTGATGCAGTCCCTCAGACCAGCGTCTACCTGTCATCATTCGACCTGTAAACTCATCAACAATAATCACTTCGTCATTTCTAACGACATAATCAACATCTTTCTGAAACAATACGTGAGCTCGTAATGAGGCACTTAAATAATGCATTAAACGGATGTTCGCTGCGTCATATAAGGTTGCACCTTCCTCCATCAAACCATGTTCAACCATTAAGCGCTCAACATTTTCATGACCTTCTTCAGTCAAATGAATTTGCTTGCTTTTCTCATCAACCAGATAATCACCTGGCATTGTTTCTTGCTGGTCTTTATCTTCAACAATTTCTTGCGCGGTCAGAAAAGGAACTATTTTATTGGTCTTAAAATAAACCTCAGTCCCTTCTTCTGTTGGCCCAGAAATAATAAGAGGTGTCCTGGCTTCATCAATAAGAATAGAATCAACTTCATCAACAATGGCAAAATTTAATTCGCGCTGAACTTTTTGTTCCATACTAAATGCCATATTGTCGCGCAAATAGTCAAAACCAAATTCGTTATTTGTGCCGTAAGTAATATCAGCCGCATACGCCTGCTTACGCTCTTGATGCTCTAAATCACTAACAATAACGCCTGTAGTTAATCCTAAAAATGAATAGACTTCCCCCATCCATGCAGCATCACGAGCAGCCAGATAATCATTAACCGTAACAACATGAACACCTTTATCTGACAAGGCATTTAAGTAAGCCGATAATGTTGCCATTAAAGTCTTACCTTCACCTGTTTTCATTTCAGCAATTTTGCCATCATCTAATATCATGCCACCAACCATCTGCACGTCATAATGGCTCATGCCAAAAACACGTTTAGAGGCTTCTCTGACGGTAGCAAAAGCTTCAGGAATCAGTTCATTTAGACCAACTCCTTGTTTAAAACGATCACGAAACTCCTGTGTTTTTGCTTTTAAGGCATCATCAGACAATTTTTCATACGCAACAGCCAAGGCATTTATCTTTTCAACCTGCGCCCGTTTTTTCTTTACAATTCTGTCATTACGACTTCCAACAACTACTTTGACTAGCTTGCCCAGCATACTTCTTTTCCGATGAGATTAAGTAAAATTATGATTCAAAATCTGTCAATTATATAACGTATCAACAGTCTGTGACCAGATATACTTCATACCCTATTAGATACAAAATTTATAATTAGTTGACTTTATTGCAATAAAGACACTAAATTCAATTACACAATTAGCCATGCAACTGATTCAGTAATGATAATTCCGAAGACACAATTCGATTAAAACGACTATTTCTGAACGCACAAAGCACACTCTTACAATTGCCGAGTAAAGTATGAAATAGATGCTATTCCTGCTACTTTACGCCTAACTCATCACAACAATCTACGCACTTGAATGAGGTATTCTTACACATGAAGGGTATATTACTCATAAAATTACAAGTTACAGAATTTCAGGTTAAACTGCATTTAAAGATTGTGATAGCCTGTTTCCTCGTGTAACACAATATCCAGACCTTCTATCTCTTCATCTACGGAGACTCTTAAACCAATAAGTTTCTCGATTAGTTTCAAAATAAGATAACTAAAACCTGCACTCCAGGCAATAGTCACAACAACAGCCAAAGCCTGAACAGCTACTTGATGGGAAATTGAAACACCCCCTAAACCTAAGCCGCCAAGACTACTGGCTGCAAAAACACCTGTTAATAATGAACCGACAATACCACCCACACCATGTACAGGAAATACATCCAAAGAATCATCGATTTTTAATACTCGCTTAACATATTGTGTCGCGTAAAAACAAACGAGTCCTGCGGTAAACCCGATAACTATTGCGCCAGCAGGCCCAACAAAGCCAGAGGCAGGGGTGATAGTTCCTAAACCCGCAACCATTCCCGTTACAATGCCCAACACACTTGGCTTGCCAAATTTTATCCACTCAAGAAACATCCAGGTCAACGAACCTGTTGCAGCTCCAAGGTGAGTCACTAGCATTGCCATGCCTGCTGAACCATCGGCAGTTAACGCACTTCCTGCATTAAAACCAAACCAGCCAACCCATAACATACCTGCACCAGTAACAACCATAGTCATATTATGTGGAGGCATAGCAGTGGTAGGAAAACCTTTTCTCTTTCCTAAAACCAGGGCTGTCACTAAGGCTGAAATACCAGCATTAACGTGGATAACAATACCGCCTGCAAAATCCATAACCCCTAAATCAGCCAACCAGCCACCACCCCAAATCCAGTGACAAATTGGCATATAAACAACGATTAACCATAAAGCACTAAACCACAACATGGCTGAAAACTTCATTCTTTCTGCAAAAGCACCCACAATCAATGCGGGCGTTATAATGGCAAAGGTCATCTGGAACATAAAAAACACTGTCTCAGGTATGTCACCCACTAAGCTTGCTGTTGTCAAATCAGGCATAAAAACCTTAGATGCACCACCAATAAACCACTGCATCTCACCGCCATCAGTAAAAATAAAACTGTAGACACCCACCAGCCATAAAATAGAGACAATACAAGTGATAGCAAAACACTGCATCAACACTGATAATACATTTTTACTTCTAACCAATCCTGCATAAAATAAAGACAGACCAGGAAGTGTCATAAACAACACTAAAGCGGTTGATGTTAATACCCAGGATGTATTTGCCTGATTTAACCCTTCAGCCATTGCCAACTCAGGAAGTAACGACAAAATTAACAAGTATTTGTTTCTAAAATTCATATATTTATTCAGCTTTTAAATATTTACCAAAACACGGTGACTATAAAGGCATACCCTTTTCCATCAACCACTATTTTTCATGCTATTAAATAGCATCCACTCCAGTTTCACCCGTTCTAATTCTTATCACTTGCTCAAGATTAGATACAAAAATTTTTCCATCACCAATTTTTCCTGTGTTTGCTGCACCCACAATTGTTTTAATCGCCTGATCAACAATATCTTCTGCTACCGCTATTTCTAATTTAACTTTTGGTAAAAAATCCACCACATACTCCGCACCACGATAAAGCTCAGTATGTCCTTTTTGACGACCAAAGCCTTTAACTTCAGTTGCGGTAACACCTGCTACACCAATTTCAGACAAAGCCTCTCTTACATCATCCAATTTGAATGGTTTAATTATTGCGGTTATTAATTTCATAATTTTCCTAGTCTAATTGTAATAAAATATTGCACATAAAAAACTACCGAATCCTACACCTGAGCACCTCAAGTTAATAATATACTCTTCATGCTCAAGAACACCACACCCAAGCACGCAGCTTGTTGCGATGGACGTTGTTTAATGCCATGGATGGCATGTAGTAGAGCAATTGCCGAGTAAAGCATTGAAATAGATTGCTATTACTGCTGCTTTACGCCTAAACCCACCACCACAATCTACGCACTTGAATGAGGCACTCTTAAACGTAAAGAGTATAGTTACTTAAGGGGAACATACAATCAATGCACACTCTTTCACACCAAATATTTGTTCATAAAAATGACTATATTAACCGACTTAGTCAAAAATATCATGTCAACACACACCCAAAAAAACTTAGCATGCCAAGGGGTCAATATCCACACATTAAACACGCCTTGCTAAAACAAAACCCAAAGACAGCCCCAAATTAGTGCAGAATTCAAAAAACGCACCACTTTTGGTCTAAATTAAAGTGTTTCTTTCTCTCGCCATTCAAAAAATATAAAGACTTACTATCTTCTCCAGACTTGGCATCTTTTTTGCTTTTCCTATGTTTTTATCTTTCCAATAAAGACAAAATTATGAATACAATAAAAGCCACTATTGCAATTACCATACTTACAACATCATTAACAAGCGTAGCCGATGAAGATAATTCTTTTTATGGCTTTACCCCATCAGCTAGTGTCGCTTTAACCACTGATTACATCTGGCGTGGTGTTTCACAAACTAATAACGAACCTGCTATTCAAGGTGCTTTTGATCTTTCTCACGAAACAGGTCTTTATGTAGGTGCCTGGGCATCTAGTTATGAGTTTGCTAATAACGCAACTATGGAGCTTGATGTCTATGGTGGTTTTACCAATGAAACTAATTTTGCTGGTCTACTTCCTTTTGATTTGACCTATGATTTGGGGATACTTCGTTACGAATATACTTCTGCATCAGATGCAGGATTCACTGAGCTTTATTTTGGTGGCTCTACCTCGCCTATTAAGAATTTAAATATTAGTACTTATTACTATTATGGTCTTAAAATTGACCATACTCACCCAGGTGAGTATACCGATATGTCGGTTGATTACACCCTTCCTGATTCTTTAGGAGGCATTACAATTCTTGGACATGCAGGTTTTTACAACCAAAAAGCAGGGCTTGATAATTACTGGGACTGGAAAGTTGGTGTCGCCAAGGATATTGGAGGCTTTAACTTTGAAGTTGCCTATGTAGACACCGATGGTTCTGGAGCAAATGCTTCCGGTGGTACTGGTCGCCCTCTTGATGATGCTCGTGTAGTGGCTACCATTTCCAGAGAATTAGGCGGCAGCTCTGCTAGTTCGTCCTCCATGTTACCAGAAGGGTTTGAGTCTAGTGCCAGCGTAGCTTTAACCACGGATTATATTTGGCGTGGTGTATCACAAACTAATAACGACCCTGCCATTCAAGGATCTTTTGATATTGCACACAAATCAGGAGCCTATATTGGTCTCTGGGGATCTAGCTTTAATGGCTCAGAAAATGCCTCAAGCATGGAACTTGATGTTTACGCAGGTTTTTCCAGAGAAACTACTTTTGGCGACTTGATTCCTTTTGGTTTAACTTATGATTTAGGTGTTTTGCGTTATGAATATACCGCCGAGTCTGCGTTAAATTTTACTGAGTTATATTTTGGTGCATCTATTGAACCCGTTAAAAATCTTAACATCAGTACTTATTACTATTATGGTTTAAAAGTTGAACATACTCACCCTGGTGAATATACCGACATGTCTGTTGACTACACTTTACCTGAACAACTAGGTAGCATTAAAGTGCTTGCTCATGCTGGCTATTACAACCAAAAAGCCGGAGCTGATGATTATTGGGACTGGAAAGCTGGTGTAGCTAGAGATTTCGGTGCCTTTAATGTTGAAGTGGCTTACACTGAAACTGATAATGCCAATGATAGCAACCTAAGTGATAGTCATGTTGTAGCGACTTTATCGACAACTTTCTAAACCTTAAATATTTTAATAAAAGGAGCATCCTAATTTAAGGATGCTCTGATTAAATCTAAGCACAAATTACAAATTTACAGGAATATTTTCGACAACTTGCAAGTAACCTTTTAAAACTGTGGACGTATTTGCTTTAACCCCCCTCACCCCCTTTTCCAAAGGTCGCAATCGGCTCCTGCCTAAAGCGACACTAGCATATCCATGCGCAACAGGAAAAGTAAAAAGCATAGTAATTCCGCAGTTTCTTTTTAGAGCATCTAGCTTATACGGAACTAAAATCATTTCTGAATTAACAACCAGCAAGTTTATTTTGTGCCCAGTCACTGATGCGATTTTCTACTCATCAATGTTTACCGATAAACTGCACTGAGAAGCAATAGCATAGCAAGCTATTTATCTGTTTTAACAGCTGGTTATTAATAAAAATAACCGACTGTAAAATCCACATCCATAATCTTGCAAAGCATAGCATTGGCATTAGCCATTGAAAAAATGGTATTCTTACAATGTTTTTAAAAAAATTATTATAATTAACCAACCCCTCGGAGACAGCCTAAAATGTCAGTAGATAACGTTCTTAAAATGATTCAGGAAAACGACGTACAATTCGTCGATTTTCGTTTTTGTGATACACGCGGCAAAGAGCAGCATGTAACATTCCCTGCTCACAGCATTGATGAAGACACTTTTGAAGAAGGCAACATGTTTGACGGTTCTTCAGTTGCTGGCTGGAAAGGCATCAATGAATCAGACATGATTTTAATGCCAGATCCATCAACAGCCGTTTTAGACCCATTTTTTGACGACACAACGCTTATCTTACGTTGTGACATTATTGAGCCTAAAGACATGCAAGGCTACGAACGTGATCCACGCTCTATTGCAAAACGTGCTGAATCTTATATGCAATCAACGGGTATTGCTGACGCTGCATTCTTCGGTCCTGAAAATGAATTTTTCGTGTTCGACGATGTACGCTGGAATGCAGACATGGGTAGCTGTGGCTACAAAATTGATTCCGAAGAAGCTGGCTGGAACTCAGAAAAAGCTTACGAAGATGGTAACATCGGACATCGCCCTGGTGTAAAAGGCGGATATTTTCCTGTTCCTCCTGTTGATTCTTTACAAGACATGCGTTCTGCCATGTGCCTGATTCTTGAAGAAATGGGACAAATCACAGAAGTGCATCATCATGAAGTAGCCACTGCCGGGCAATGTGAAATTGGTTCAAAATTTAACACCCTGGTCAAAAAAGCAGACGAAGTTTTAGAATTAAAATATGTTGTTGCCAACATTGCTCACGCATATGGTAAAACAGCAACTTTTATGCCCAAACCTCTGGTTGGTGATAACGGTAACGGTATGCACGTTCACCAATCTTTATTTAAAGGTGGTAACAACCTATTCTCTGGTGATTTATATGGTGGTTTATCTGAAACTGCTTTATTCTACATTGGTGGTATCATCAAACATGCGAAAGCATTAAACGCTTTCGCTAATGCATCAACCAACAGTTACAAACGCTTAGTACCTGGTTTTGAAGCACCTGTTATGTTGGCATA
>JAGLUC010000385.1 GCA_023134955.1 Methylococcales bacterium
TGAGTAGCGAATTAGACCATTTACGTCCACCAATTAGAGAATAACAAAATCAATTGCTTATGATTTTGTTATTCAAGAGTTACATTTATTTTTTAAACAGCTTCAAACATCACCTATTTTTTAAGCTCTTGTTATAAAATATGAATAAAAAAATCATCTGTTTTTTAATCCCCTTAATAGTTTGTTCCTGTACAGCAACGCCTCCTAAAAATGTTAATAGTCTTTGTGAAATTTTTAGAGAAAAAGATGACTGGTATTCTGAGGCGAAAGAGTCTTATCAGAAATGGGGAGTCCCTATTCATGTGATAATGGCGATCATGCATCAGGAATCACATTTTGTTGCAGATGCTCAACCGCCACGCCCGTTGTTACTCGGATTTATTCCCTGGTTTCGCTCCAGCAGTGCCTACGGTTATGCTCAAGCACAAGATGGCACATGGGATGAATATTTAGCTAATAGCCGCAGTCATTGGAGTGCGGATAGAGATGACTTTTATGATACCTCGGACTTTATCGGCTGGTATTGTACGATTACCCATCAAAAACTTGGTATTTCAAAATGGGATACACATAAACTATACCTTGCTTATCACGAAGGGCATGGCGGTTATCATAGAAAAACATACTTACGCAAAAAATGGTTGTTAAAAGTTGCATCTAAAGTTGATAAAAAATCAAAGCTGTTTAGGTCACAATTAGCCAGTTGCAAAGAGGAATTAGAGAGCAAAGGTTGGTTTTTTTGGTAAACTACCCTTTTCAGGTTTCTGCTATCTAATTAATAACTAGATAGATAGATACTCCTTTTAAACCATAACAGCAGAAGATTTTATGAAAAACATTCAAACTCAAGTTGTTGTCATTATCACTACTCTATTAATAGGAATCACCATGTTCTCAATGGCAAACGCTACCTCACCAGAAGAAAACCAAAAAGCTGGTGAAGCTTTTCTAGCAGAAAATGCAAAAAAAGATAACATTGTTACAACAGAAAGCGGTTTGCAATATGAAATTATCACTCAAGGTAAAGGTGACTCTCCATCAGCAACGACCAGTGTAACCGTTCACTACCGTGGAACTACCCTTGATGGCAAAGAATTTGATAGCTCATACAGCCGTAATGAGCCAGCAACTTTTCCTTTAAACCGTGTTATCGCAGGCTGGACTGAAGGTTTACAATTAATGAATGCCGGCGCTAAATACCGCTTTTTCATTCCTTCTGAACTCGCTTATGGACAGCGTGGTGCGGGTGCTGATATTGGCCCAAACTCAACCCTTATCTTTGAAGTTGAATTGCTGAAATTCTAAATATAATCATGTTTTTCTTGCTCTGATAATGAGTATTGAAAGTGGGGCTTTAGCCTCGCCTGATTCATCCGAGGCTAAAGCCTCACTTCCCAGATAAAACGCACAGTGTGCATTAAGCCTTGCCTGAGCAAGGCTTTTTTTATAAAAGTATATGAAAAAATATCAACTCTTTGCAACCACACCTAAGGCAATGGAAGACATCCTTGCCACTGAACTAAAATCATTAGGTGCAGAGAATGTTCAAACCACTCTCGCAGGTGTCAGTTTTCAGGGTGACTTGGAAATGGCCTACCGTGCATGTTTATGGTCAAGAACTGCCAACCGAATTTTATTACCTTTAAGCTCTTTTCAAGTCACATCTAAAGAAGATCTTTACGGGGCTATCAAAAAAATCAATTGGTTTGAGCATTTTAAACCTGACGATACCTTTGCCGTCTCCTTTAACGCAAAGAACTCTGAGGTTATTAATAACAGTCACTTTGGTTCATTAGTGGTGAAAGATGCCATTGTTGACCAGATGAGAGTTAAATTCCACAAACGTCCTAATATAGAGCTTAATCGCCCCACTATTAAAATTAATGTCCATTTAAGTGGTGAAGAAGCTCAATTAAGTCTGGATCTTTCTGGTGAAAGCTTACACAAGCGCGGATATAGAGAAGCTAATGTACAAGCCCCCATTAAAGAAAACCTTGCTTCCGCCATGTTACTGCGCAGTGGCTGGTCAGAAATTGCCAAACAAGGCGGCTCACTCATAGACCCTATGTGTGGATCTGGGACATTATTGTTAGAAGCGGCTCTTATTGCCGCCGATTATGCCCCTGGTTTATTAAGAACCTATTACGGATTCCTGGGCTGGAAACAGCATGATGAGAGCTGTTGGCAAAAATTACTTGATGAAGCCAGACAACGCAAAGAAACAGGGATTGAAAAAATGCCTGTTATTGCAGGTTTTGACCAAAGTCGTCGCACCGTAGCAACAGCACTACAACATGCTGAAAATGCCGGGCTGCAAAACAAAATCCATATTGAAAAGAGAGAGATTGCTGATGCAGAACCCGCAGCAAGCTGGCAAGCAGGATTAATTATTTGTAACCCTCCTTATGGTGAACGCTTAGGTGATGATAGCTTTATTTCTCAACTTTATTTTCAATTTGGCGAAACATTAAAAGCAAAATTCAAAGGATGGAAAGCCTCTATTATTATCAGCAACCCGGAAATGGGCTTTCGTTTAGGTATCCGCTCACAAAAACCCATTACTTTATTTAATGGTGCCTTAGAATGTAAATTACTGCTGTTAAATATTGCTGAAAAGTCCTTTTTTATCCCAAAAACAAAATCCCAACAACAACGCATCGAACAAATTACTCAAGCAGACTCAGCTCAAATCATTCAAAGTCACAGTGCCGAGATGTTCGCTAACCGCCTAAAAAAGAATCTAAAGAAAATGGCAAAATGGGCAAAACAACAAAATATCAATTGTTATCGCTTATATGATGCCGACCTACCTGAATATGCCGTAGCTATTGATATTTATCAGGGAGATAAATTATGGGTGAATGTGCAAGAGTATGAAGCACCTAAAACCATAGCGCCTCATAAAGCCAATGAAAGGCTTGCCGGTATTTTAGCAGAAATCCCCAATGTGCTTAAAATTGATAAATCACAAGTTTTCTTAAAAATCCGTAGCAAACAAAAAAACAGTGAGCAATACGAAAAGCACAATAGCACCGATAACTTTCATTGCATTGAAGAATCCAACTGTAAATTTTTAGTCAATTTTGAAGATTATTTAGATACGGGGATTTTTCTTGATCACCGCCCTATTCGCCAACGAATCCAAAAAGAAGCAAAAGATAAAGACTTTTTAAGCTTATTTGCTTATACAGGTACAGCATCAGTTAATGCAGCCGTAGGTGGAGCAAAATCCACCACCTCTATTGGCATGTCCAATACTTATTTAGACTGGGCGCAGAAGAATTTTGATCTCAATAACCTGGATAACAATCACCTGATTATTCGTGCAGATTCTTCAGAATGGTTAAAAGAACAGGCTGAAAAAGATATAACCAGCCAATATGATTTAATTTTTTTAGACCCTCCAACCTTTTCAAATTCTAAACGCATGGAAAATGCTTTCGATATTCAACAGGATTACCCATCTCTCATTAATAATGCGCTACATCTATTAAAAAACAACGGAACATTATATTTTTCAAGCAATTTTAGACGGTTTAAATTTGATCCGCTTTTAATTAAAAACGCCATCATTGAAGATATAACAGCCGCAACTATTCCAGCTGATTTTTCCAGAAGCCCTAGAATTCATTATTGCTGGAAAATTCAAAACAAATGAAAACAGTCCAGTTAATTATCAGTGGACGAGTACAAGGTGTTTATTTTCGCATGCTTACCAAGAAACAGGCCGATAAACTGGGTATTACGGGATTTGTTAGAAATAAAGCAGATGGCTCGGTTGAAGTTATCGCTAATGCAAATGATAAAAATTTAAATCAATTTATCAATTGGTGTCATCAAGGGCCTATGATGGCTAAGGTTGAAAATGTGTCTATCAGTAATTATTCTAATAGTGAACAATTTACTGGTTTTGAAATCCGATAATAAGATTATATGAGTTAGAATCCAGTTTTAAAAAGCAAAGACTTTAAATCTAAAAAGCTTATTGTTGCAAAGAAGCTTTAGAATAATAGTTAAACATGGCTATGAACTTACCACAGGTTAACTTGAGATTTGGTTTTTTGGGTTGATTAAACTAGCAATTTTTTCCTTAGCAAGTGAGCCTTTAGCCTCGTCTGACTCATGCGAGTAAAGCCTCACTTCCAACAAATAACAATCAACCTGTGGTTTGTTAATAGCCATAT
>JAGLUC010000386.1 GCA_023134955.1 Methylococcales bacterium
TCTGTTGATTTTAAGGTGAATAATGCTTTGTGAAGTTTACTGTAGATTTTATTGCGAATAAAATAAATTGGCACTTCTTCATCTGGCACTATCTTTATATCAAGATAATAATCCATTATTGTTTTTCTCCAAATACCCCACCACGTACTAAAACAGCCATGACAAAATGCTCATCTTCTGGAGTCTCTAACTTTTCACCTTGCGAGAAGCGATCAAACAGTGAGAAAAAATCTTTTTTCTCTTTTGGTTGTCTATATGCTCGACCAAGATTTGTTACTGCACCGTATGGATCTATAGATATAGGTCTTTGATGTTGTTCAAACTCTGGATACCACGTATCAATAGTTCGTATTGCATTACCAACTTTTTGAGAGTGCATTGCTGCTACTTGATTGACTTCGTAGAGAATCTTACTTTTCCCTTCTTTACTATTGTTTTTATCAAGCACCATTTCTTCACTAGGGTAAACATCTTGTGATTTACCAACTTTTGCAAAGGCGTTAATTTCTAATAATAAAAACTCATTTTCACCTGATAAAGTTTTAGCGATCAGCTCTCCAAGTTCCTTTACGTCACTCGAACTTGAATCAAAGTTTTGAATATTATATTCCAAGCTATTAAATACCCAGCTTTTTGAAATATCTTTATTTAAAACGTTAACGTGGACTTCGACCTCTTCACTTCCTACTCGGTTTCTCCAAAAAAACCGACCATTCGCTAAATTACTCGCATAACGATGTGATATTTCAGAAAAACCATACTCGGTAATATAACCTTTAACAGCCTCAGAATAAGTTTGATTAAACCCTTCATGATTACAAGCTGATGGATTTTCTACTCCGCTCAATATTTTTAATGTAAAGTTTAGTTTTAAAGTATCTTGGTCAGGTGTTAATGCACAGCTATCCACGGTTTGTAGATTGGCACTTTCGATTTTTGCATCAATTTTCCCTTCATCAGACTTTTTAAGCCGATTTGAAATTGTGCCTCTCACCGACTTTTCTTGTAACTTTAAAGGCTCGGCTTGGTTATTTCTATTTTCCCAAGTTGTTCCATACATTAACCCATCAGAGGGTACTAATTTCTTTTCAAATGCTAGAACAGATGCTGGTATCTTACTCATAATTTACTCTCCTGATTTTTAGTAACATAATTGTTTTGGCAAAGGTATAAATCATTGCCTTGGTATTCCTGATAGCGCCAAACCATTTCATCAACCGTATCAAAACGATATGGCATTTTAAACTCACCTAATGTGACAACACTTTCTGCGAATCGGTGAGGTGTCGTTTCATCACGGGTATTTTTTAATAGCCCTAAATCACTGATTCCTTGATAACCAACGGCAATAGGAACAATCCAACCCTCTTCTTTTTTATGTGCTTTGCTCCTTGTCACTTTGTGATTTTTGTCCACCACAATATCAGTGGTTATTTTCAAGTAATCAAGCATGGCATCAATGGCATCTTTACCCTCATTCATTGAGGCTTGCATAAGATCATGTCGAGTAACCAAACAAAACCCTGGCATTAAGTATTTT
>JAGLUC010000387.1 GCA_023134955.1 Methylococcales bacterium
GTGGCATGGAACATGCTTTAGCTGATTGAGATAAGGCATAGAGAGTTTTGATGGCTTATATATTTTTACATGTACAAATTTTGGCTTCGATATTTTCGATAGCGATAATAAAAATTATAATATATGAGGGTAATGAAATGAGTGATAAAAAACCACAGTTAGATCCACATCCATTAAGTGAATACGTAGCTTGGGCAGGAAATCGTAATAAAGAACCTATTTTAGGCGTATTTAAAGAAAAACTACCTAAAGATTCTGGTCGAGTTTTGGAAATGGCAAGTGGTAGTGGTATGCACATCAATTTTTTTGCACCACATTTTGATCATTTACATTTTCACCCTTCGGATAAAGATGTCGAAGTGTTTGACAACATCAAAAAATTGTCCGCTGAACACGGTAATGACAATATTGCTGATCCAGTACATCTGGATTTAACCAACCCAGAAACTTGGTTTAATGTGGGTATGCCTGCTTCATTTTCGGCTATTTTTTGTATTAATATTTTTCAGGTCGCACCTATTTCTATAGCTGATGGCATGATGCAATGTGCTGAACATTTGCTTGCGGACAATGGTTTTTTATTGATTTACGGACCCTTTCAGGTTAAAGGTGAATTTACCACAAAATCTAATCAGGAATTTCATAGTACTTTAAGTTCTGCTGGAGTTACTGAGTGGGGGCTAAAAGATGTTGCTGATTTAGAAGCTGCGGCGGCAAAACACGGACTGGAATTAAAGGAGCAAATTGATATGCCATCTAATAATTTTTCGCTCATTTTCGGCAAAAAGTAATTACATATTAAAAATGTTATGAGGATATAAAAATGTCAAAAGTACTCAATGAAGTTTTACTCGCCAATCGTGAATATACTAACGATTTTGATAAAGGCGATTTACCCATGCCTCCAGGTCGCCAATTTTCCATTTTAACGTGTATGGATGCCAGGCTTGATCCTGCCAAATATGCAGGTCTTGCAGAAGGAGATGCCCATGTTATCCGTAATGCAGGGGGTCGTGCCAGTGATGACGCGATTCGGTCTTTGGTAATTTCATATAAATTGTTAGGTACTCGCGAATGGTTTGTTATTCATCATACTGATTGTGGTATGGAAACATTTACTGATGAAATAATGCGTGACTTGTTAGGCAGTAGTTTAAAAACATCATCCGTAGATGCAAGTGGTTGGCATGATTGTTGTGAAGGGCATGGTTCAGCGGAAGGTAAATATATAGACTGGTTGACTATTAAAGACCAGGCGGAGAGCGTTACCGAAGATGTTATCAGAATTAAATCAAGTCCTTTAGTGCCTGCTGATATTCCTGTTTATGGTTATATTTATGACGTAAAAACTGGTGGCTTAATTGAAGTTCCAACTGCAACAGAAGCAGGAAAGGTAAAATAATGGAGCAACAATGTTCAGCTGTTATTATAGGTGTTGGGCCAGAACGTGGTCTGGGCGCTACACTCGCAAATCGCTTTTCCGCCGAAGGATTTCACGTTTTTATCGCAGGACGTAGTGAAGCAAAACTGCAGCAAGTTGCTAATAGTATAGTGAAAAATGGGGGTGAGGTGACTTGTGTGGTTGCCGATGCCACTCAAGAAAGCGACATTAGTCATTTGTTTGATGTTATAAACCAAAACAGCGGTGCATTGCAAATTGCTGTCTACAATGTAGACAGCAATATTCCTGCACCTATGCTGGAGACTAAGACCGAAATCTTTACGCAGTTATGGCAGCAAAATTGCCTAGGCGCTTTTTTGTTTGCTAAACAGGCGATTGCCAGTATGAAACCCAATCATCAGGGTACTCTGTTTTTTACCGGAGCCACGGCTTCTTTACGAGCAAAACCTCCTTTTACCGCTTTTGCATCTGCTAAAGCGGCATTAAGGGCATTGGCTCAAGGATTGGCAAGGGAATTTTCTCCTGAAGGCATTCATGTGGTACATGCCGTTATTGATGGTGTAATTAATGGAGATCGTGC
>JAGLUC010000388.1 GCA_023134955.1 Methylococcales bacterium
CCGAACCCTGATTTCGATCACCCCAAAGAAGGGGGTATGGGGCTGTTTTTTATTAGAACATTGATGGATTCAGTGACGTATAAAAACCTGGGTGATAGTAATATCCTTGAAATCAGAAAATCACTGGTTTAGGAGGGTATCGCCATGAAGGCCGTTTCAAATAATTTTTGCAACAATAACATTAGCTGGTTAAATACTTTTCAGACCATGATTAGGCGTACTTTAGCCAAACAGGAAAGTTCAGCTATCTGGCAAAAATACCAGGGTGTTTTTTCGGCTGATTATCAAAGTTTAATGCCCCCCCGTTATGCAGTTAGCGATATTCTTGCAATCAAAAACATGCTGAAAACAAAAAAACCACAGGTAGGTTTATTGAATCCTGGCAGGGGAAAAAATCATTATAGACTTCATTTTTACAGCTTAGAACAACGTTTCCTTGATGAATATTTCCCAGTCCTGGGGAATTTGAATTTACGTGTCATAGACCAAGTCCAATTTCCTTTGACTGTAGAAGATAAACAAGTATTCATTAAAAGTTTTACTGTCACTGTGACTGAATCACAATGTGCGTCTTTTGGCGTTTTAAGATGTCGCTTGTTAAATATGATACAGGCGGTATTAAGTGGAAAAGTTGAAAATGATCCGCTCAATAGCCTGCTTATATTAACAGGACTCTCGTGGCAAGAGATTGATGTACTTAGAGCCTATCGAAATTACTTTTTACAATTAGCTTATAAAACGACTCAGGATAGTTTTCACCATGCATTGATTAATAATCCTGAAGTTACATTGAATTTATTTGATTATTTTGAAGCACGTTTCAAACCTGATCTAAAATGGGGTGATAGCCAGGAAAGAGAGGAACAGGCATTATTTCCTTTAAGAATTAAATTATCAGAAAAGATAGAAAACGTCGCGGATATTAATCATGACCGGATTTTACGCACCCTGTTCAATCTGATCGATGCCACTGTACGAAGTAATTTTTATGTCAGGCGAGACTTAGATAACTATTTTATTGCCTTTAAAATAAATAGTTTAGGGGTGATAGATATGCCTGCACCCAGACCAAAAAATGAAATTTATGTCCATGCGGCTGATATGGAAGGTATTCATTTGCGTGGGGGTAAAATTTCCAGGGGCGGTATACGCTGGTCAGATCGTATCGATGATTTTCGGACTGAAATTCTGGGTTTAATGCAGACTCAGATGAGTAAAAATGTACTGATTATTCCCAAAGGTGCCAAGGGTGGTTTTATCGTAAAACGGGATTGTGTTAATGCCTGTTTTAGAGAGGTGGGTAGACAAGCTTATGTTACTTTTATTCAGGGACTACTAGATTTAACCGATAATTATATTGAGGATAAGGTGGTTTTGCTCCCTGGTCTTGTGAGCTATGATGCTCATGATCCTTATCTAGTCGTTGCTGCAGATAAAGGAACAGCACAGTTTTCAGACCTAGCTAATTCAGTTGCTGAAGAGTACAACTACTGGTTAGCAGATGCTTTTGCCAGCGGTGGTTCCAAGGGTTATAACCATAAAACACTAGGTATTACCGCCCGGGGTGCCTGGGAAAGTATAAAAAGACATTTTCGGGAGTTGGGAAAAGACATTCAGCAACAAGCATTCAGCGTTATAGGTATTGGTAGCATGGGTGGCGATGTGTTTGGTAATGCCATGTTGTTGTCACCCGTTACACAATTATTAGCGGCTGTGAGTGGTGAGTATATTTTTATTGATCCAGCCCCGGCAGATTTACCAGCGACCTTTCTGGAGCGTAAACGTTTATTTGAATTGCCTCGTTCTAGTTGGGATGATTATAACCGTCAGCTTATTTCAGCAGGGGGTGGTGTATTTAGACGCGATGCCAAAGCAATTGCCGTTTCTCCTGAATTAAAAAAATGGTTGGGTATACGATATAAAACCATTGATGGAGAAACCTTAATCCGTTATTTACTTAAAGCACCGGTAGAGTTGTTATGGCTGGGGGGAATTGGTACTTATGTTAAAGCCAGTGCAGAAACCCATACTGAGGCAGGTGACAGGAGTAATGATTCAGTTCGTATAGATGCCATGGAGCTTCGGGCTAGTGTGGTAGGGGAAGGGGCTAACCTTGGTTTTACTCAAAAAGCACGTATTGAATATGGCTTGGCAGGCGGTCGGATTAATACCGATGCCATTGATAATTCAGCAGGTGTTGATATATCTGATCATGAAGTCAATTTGAAGATTTTACTAAGGCATCTGTACAAGAAAAATAAGATAACAGATTACCCTGCATTTTTTAAGAGTCTTACAGAACAGGTTAGTCAGGCAGTACTGCAAAATAATTATAGGCAAACGCTTTGTTTATCATTGGAACAAATACGTAGCTCTACACAGTTAAAAGCTTTTTTACAGTTAGCAGATCAACTTGAAGCATCAGCTTATCTGGACAGGAAACTAGAATCCTTTGCTCAGGAGAAAGAGCTACTTTCCAGGCAACAACAAATGTTAACTCGTCCTGAGCTAGCGGTATTAATGGCGGCTAGTAAAATGCAATTGACCCAACAAATTCTGGAGCAGGCTGACTTTCTTGAACGTGATTATTTTAAACACTTTTTACTGGGCTATTTTCCTAAGCAAATAAGTGATATTTATGTTGCTGATGTTGTCACCCATCCATTGGCTAGAGAAATTAAAGCAACGTGTATCAGTAATAAAATTATTAATCAGGCTGGGTGTCTGTTTTTACATTTGAGTTTCGAAGACAAAAATAATTTACTCGAAAACAGTATGTGTTATTTGACCTTTGACCAGGTGATAGAGGCTGATGGATTAAGACAGGCGGTTTTCGATCTGGATAATAAGGTTAATGCAGAACATCAATATGCTGTGTTACTGGGGATTGAAAAAATATTATTTGTTTTTTGTAGATGGGCGTTGGTTAATGAAAAAAAGAAAATACCTACGGAGGAAATGTTAGCATGTTATAAAGCGTATTTGCAGGAATACCGGCTATTTTTCCAGCAAGATTTAAAAAACACAGCAATTTATAATGAACAAATAAAACATTATAAACAAGCAGGATTCCCACAAGAATTAGCTGAAAAAATCTGTTTTATTGAAAGTATTGAGGATTTTCCTTATCTGGTGGCATTAACCGTTGAGACAAACCAGGCTTTCTCGTCTATTTTGAAAATGCTGACAGAATCCAATGTTTTTTTAGGTCTGGACGAGGTATATAGTTATTTAAAAAACAGTCAATTAGATGATTATTGGGAAGAAAAAGTTGCGGTAGAGTTGCAAAATGACCTAAGGCATATTACAGGAAGTATCATTAAAGAAATAATGAAAACCAAAGTAACAGTGGCTGATTTTTTTTCTGACAATGTAACAAAACAGGCATTACAAAAATATCAAAATATATACCAACAAATCAAGACACTTTCAGCCCCAAATTTAATGCCTTATATTGCTTTGAAAGAGGCATTGGCAAAGTTCATTTGAACAATAAAATTCATTAACAACGGTGTAATTTGATATCTGAATATTAGACAATTCAAATGAAGCCTGAATTCAAGCTATCCTTGCATAACAGGCTTATATAGACTCACTAAGCAAACTGCTCAGGGTTCCATTCATCCATCAACTTCTGACGCGATACATCAAGCCGCTCCGCCATCAATACCGCAAATTTCTTTAACAGCTGGTAGCCTAGTTTCGGATCTTGTTCACATTGCGACAGTATAGCGACCCCGTTAAACTCAAGTAATTTTGAGTCCTCTTCGGCCTTGGCCTGAAAATGCCATTGATAAGGTGGAATTAACCAAGACCAGCCCAAAATCTGGTCAGTGCTGAGAGTCTGAACCTCCAGGGTTGGCCCCGTTATCGCAGGGATTTGTACCGAAATACGTCCATTGCGGACAATATAGAACTTGTCAGCACGTTCTCCCTGTCGAAACAGAACCTGCCGCTTTTTGACTTCTAACATGCTCGCGGACTCGCACAGGAGTTTTAAGATGTCTTCGCTTAGCTCAGAAAAAAACTCATGGTTCGATAAATACTCGGCAATTGATTGACTGTTCATTGTTCATCTCTCCAAATTTAATTGTTACGATGGTGATGCTTAGGAACGTGCACAAAATAACTTCGACAACTTGCTTGTTTTTTTGTCTGTCTTCTGCGATGTAGTAACAGTTGCGTAGCTTGCTATGCGCCTGTTACCACGCCTTGAATACAAACAAAAAACCTGCGCCAGTTGTCAAACTTATTCCGTGCGCGTTCCATAGGAATTTAACCCATCTTTGTCATTCAGTGTTGAAAACTTTTCTGCTTACAACATTTAGGATGTTGTGGATCGCCTTTTCATTTATTACTTTGAGTGGCTTTATATTGTTTAACCAATACTGGAGCTAAAGACAGTATGCCTAATAAGGTGAATGCCATTAACACTGGCATTGATAATAGTTGCTCGCTATTTTCTATTTGCCCCAGAGATTGCCCCAGATTAGCAAAAACAAAGCTTCCTGGAATGATGCCGATCAAGGTGGTAATAGTATAGATGCGGGAGGATATAGGCGTAAAAGCAGATACCAGATTAACCAGCCAGAAGGGGAAGAGAGGTACCAGCCTTAAAAATAGCAAATAATTAAATGCATCTGTCTGGAAAGCATCCATTATCTTGACTGCTTGTTTATTTCCCAGCAACCTTTCTCTTGCCCAGTCAGCTATCAAATAGCGGGCTAGTAAGAAAACCAGCGTTGCGCCAATTGTAGCTGAAATAATAATAAGCAGAGTTCCCATCCAACGACCGAATAAAAAGCCAAATGCCAAAGAAAATATGCTTCCACCAGGCAAACTCAACGCCGTCATGACTATGTATAACAAACCACAAACGAGATAAAGAAACAAGTAATGCTGCTCGGCATAATTAAGCAAAGTATTACGATTTTGTTTAAGTGTCTCCAGGTTTAACCATTGTTGACCATCCACAAGATAAAAAACAGTAATGATGAGACAGAATAATAGAAAGACCAGAAATTTGGTTTGATATAGAGTCAATTTATGTTTCATTTTATCCACCTGTTTTGAAAGACTAAAGTGTCTAGTAGTCCGACAACTTTGGTTTGATGGATGTCAGATCTAAGAGAATAAGGAAAAAAGCGTTCATTTTAATACCTCCTCACCCAACCTGCGGGGAGAGCTTAAGAACTCTGAAAGAGCTTTGTTTTAAAGCCCTCCCTTGATGGGGAGGGTTGGGTGAGGAGAAACCAAACAATTCTCTTCTTCAAAATTCTTTTAAATTTGACATTCTTTCTATCCATCAAACCAAAGTTATCAGAGCACTAGGAAGGAAACTGCATTCCAAGAAAATCAGCAAGTTATTATGATAGGCAATCCCTGTCTCTCCTCAGTAAAATGGCGGTTACTGGCTATTGCAACCGATACCATATTATTTATGTAATAATTGTGGTTATAATTTTTATTTGAATAAGACCCAGTTTTTTAAATAATGTTTCAAATGTTTAGCAACTTTTATTTGATAATGGAATCGGCGCAAGTATTAATCGTCCCAAAAGTTCTGACAGGGTATTTTGACACTGTTTTATTAATACATATTGTAGCCGGTAT
>JAGLUC010000389.1 GCA_023134955.1 Methylococcales bacterium
CAATTAACGCTGACATTGAGTTTTCCGCCTTTAAACCAGCTAATTTCTCCTCTAGGGTAATCAAATTCCAGTGTCTTATCCCACGGTTTACTCCAGTCCAGGAATTTTTTGGCTTGTTCTGACCAGAATGCTTCTGGGTCATCAATAGAATGTTGATATAGTGTTTGATAAGTTTCTTTTGAAAAATAGGTGTGTTGACTTATTTCTGATTTGACTGGATATATTTTTTCTGACATTTTTAAACCTAAGTTGTAAGTTTTTTTGGATTACCTTAAATAATCTGCTGCTTAATTGCACGGATTTTTTTTAAAGGAGCAACTTGCCAGTGAGCAATCGCCCAATCAAGTAATTCTTTAATAGATGCTTTTTTTAACTGAGGAGGAGGGTTTTGATTTAATAATTCTAGTAACAAAAACAATGTCTTTTCGGGCTTTTCAGTAGAAACCGCTTGCGCTAGATTTTGTTTGCTTAACTTGACATCATTTTTTCCTGTAATGACAGGGAAATGACAGTATTGTGGTGTTGGATAAGTTAGTAATTGTTGCAAGAATATTTGCTTAGGGGTTGAGTCAAGCAAATCAAAGCCTCTAACAATATGAGTGATGTTTTGTTGATAATCATCAATCACAACAGCTAGTTGATAAGCAATAATGTGATCTTTTCGGCTGATAATAAAATCACCGTGATCAGAAGCTATTGCGCAATTGTGTGTGCCTTGTAATTGATCTTCAAAAATCATATCAATGGCTTGTGATTTTATTCTTAATGAATGAGGTAAGTCCTGGTGGTTTATTTGGGTTTTAAGGCAAAAACCTGGATAGATAGAAGATGAGTAGGGCGATAGCATTTTACGAGAGCAGCTACAAGGATAAACCAAATGTTGTTTTTTTAATTGATCGACAACAGTATGGTAGCTTTCTTGATGCTTACTTTGATAGTAAATTGGCTCATCCCAATGCAGTCCATAGCTGTCAAGCGTATGAATAATGCTGTCAGATGCGCCTGGAGCATTACGATAATGATCTAAATCATCAATGCGTAACAGCCATTTCCCATTATTTGCGTGGGCATGCAGAAAACTGGCCAGGGCTGCATAAAGTGAACCTAAGTGTAGTGAGCCAGTAGGGGATGGAGCAAATCGACCTATATAGTTTGAAACCTTTGCAAGGTTCATATTTTTCTTCATGATCTGCTGTTAAAATAGTTTTAAAGAAAAGTCTATTCCATGCAAAGGTCTAAATTTATATAGGGATCGCTTAGCCCATTTGTTTTTCTCGGATTTCATCTAATGTTTTGCAGTCTATACATAACACTGCAGTTGGACGCGCTTCAAGTCTACGTATGCCAATCTCAACACCACATGAATCACAAAACCCGTAGTCTTCTGATTCAATAGTTTTAAGAGACTCATCTATTTTTTTAATCAGCTTACGTTCTCTATCACGAGTTCTTAACTCCAGACTAAACTCAGATTCTTGAGTTGCTCTATCATTTGGGTCTGGAAAATTAGCAGCATCATCTTGCATGTGGTGAACGGTACGATCAACCTCTTGCATTAGTTCATTTTTCCAATTGTTAAGAATTGTCTCAAAATGCTCTGTCTGAGCATCATTCATGTATTCTTCACCTTCCTTTTCTTGGTAAGGCTCAAAACTGAATGGTGTATTATCAGTTTTAGAATCTGTCATTCACTAACTCCTGAGTGAGATGTTTAAAAAACTGCGCATTTTTACCAGAAAAAAAAGCTTATGGCAAGAAATTTGTTAAAATTTATTATGTGAAAAATTGGGATTATTAATGAAAACTGAGATAGCACAAAGGATGAAAGGCTTTTCCCCTTTTTATGTAATGGAATTATTGCAACGAGCAAAGCAGTTGCAGGCAGAAGGTAGAGACATTGTTCATATGGAAGTGGGTGAACCCGATTTTTCTACACCGGAAATTATTGTTGAAGCGAGTTTAAAGTATATTCAAATGGCTGAGGTAAAATATACGGAAGCTGCGGGTTTACCTGTGTTAAGAACGGAAATTTCAAAGTATTATAAAAACACTTATGCCGTTGATGTAGATCCAAAGCGTATTTTTATTACTCCAGGCGCATCAGGTGCTTTTTTATTAGCCTTGGGGGTTACCTTAAATCCAGCTGAAGAAATTTTAATGGCTGACCCTTGTTATCCCTGTAATAATAATTTTGTTCAATTGTATGGGGGGAAAAGTAAATTTATAGGTGTTAATGCAAATAGTGATTATCAATTGACTGCCGATTTAATTAAACAAAACTGGACGAAAAATAGTCGAGGGGTATTAGTTGCGTCACCTTCCAATCCAACAGGTACAGTTATATCTGAGGTTGAATTAGGTAATTCTATACAGCAAGTGAATGAGTTGGCAGGGTGTTTTTTTTCTGATGAAATTTATCATGGTTTGGTATATGGTAAAAAGGCAAATTCTGCACTTGAATTTAGTGATGAGGTGTTTGTAATCAATAGTTTTTCAAAATATTTTTCAATGACTGGCTGGCGTATAGGCTGGCTGGTGGTGCCTGAATATTTTATAGACCCTGTTGAAAGATTGGCGCAGAATATTTTTATATCGACAGCGACACATTCACAATATGCTGCATTAGCAGCTTTTACAGATAAAAATATTTTAGAGCTAGAGCATAGAAAACAGCAATTTGAAAAAAGAAGAGATTTTTTGTATGAAAATTTATTAAGATTAGGCTTTGAAATTGCTGTTAAGCCAGAAGGTGCTTTTTATATTTATGCCAATTGTGCAAAATTTACTGATGATAGTTTTCAATTTGCCAAAGACTTGTTGGAACAGCAAGGTGTGGCAGTAACACCAGGAAAAGATTTTGGCGATAATTTGTCAAATATTCATTTACGATTTGCATATACTGCTTCAATCGCTAAAATGACGGTGGCAATTGAACGATTAGAAAGGTTTTTATGTCAGTAATACAAATTTCAGCGAAGGATTTGCAGAAGAAAATAGAAAATGGGGGAGATATGATTCTTTTGGATGTCAGAGAGCCCAATGAATTTGAATTTGCTCATATTGAAGGAAGTTTATTGATACCCACGAAGCAAATTCCACAGCGAATAGAAGAGATTGATTCAGTTGTCGATTGTGTGGTAATTTGTCACCATGGTATGCGTAGCCAGCAAGTAGCAGTTTTTCTATCTGACTCAGGCTTTAGCAATATCCATAATCTAAGTGGTGGCATTGATGTATGGTCTGTAGAGTGTGATAATACCGTATTAAGATATTAAAAAAAAAATTATTATGTTTTTAAAAGAATTTTACTCAGGGACTGACGATAGACTTAATATTTCTGCCGAACAAGGCAGTCTTTTTGCAAAAGAAATGGCTAATGACTTTAATCCACTTCATGATATGGATGCAAAACGTTTTTGTGTGCCTGGTGATTTACTATTTGCCATAGTGCTGGAAAAATATGGTTTAAGTAAAGAAATGACTTTTACTTTTACAGGAATGCTAGGACATGGAGTCACTTTAGATTTTCCTGAAACGGATGCAGACCAGTTTGAGGTTGATGGCAGTAATGGTAAAATAATTCTTCAAGTTAAGCGTAGTGGCGAACGTGTACAAGATAAAGCTTTGGTTGAAGCTGTTATCCGTGATTATGTGGCTTTTTCTGGACATAATTTTCCTTACATCCTGGTTCCATTAATGGCTAAAGAAAACGTCATGATTAACTTGACGCGTCCATTAGTGATGTATGACAGTATGACTTTAGAGTTTGATCACCTGGACTTTGACAAACCTAAAGTAGAAATGTTAGATCCAGAATTAATCGTTAATGGTAAACGAGGCGTTGCTCATTTCAATTTTCAGATTAAATCAGGTGATAAAGTGGTCGGTAAAGGTTTTAAAAAAATCGTTATCAGTGGTATGCGGCAATATGAAGAGGGTCCTATGCAGGCATTTGTTGATAATTACCTGGCAAGAAAAGAAACTTATTTAAATGCCATGGACAAATAATTTACTTGGTAATTAATTGACCTGGTTTTCTGATTAAGGATTGGGGTTTAAAGTTGAACTTCAAAAGGCTCTACTGTCACTGTTTCTCCTTTTCTAACACCCTTTGAAGCTACGGGTAAAACAATATAACAATTGGCTTTACTCATTGCGCTCATAATATTAGACCCCTGCCCACCAGCAGACTCTACAAAGAATTCTCCCGATTCATTTTGAGATAAAACCCCTCGTTGATATTCTTCTCTTCCTTTGCCTTTTTTTAAGGTACTCATACAAACAGCTTTAAGCTTAAAAGGCTTTTTAATCGCTAATCCCGATAAATATTGTAATGCTGGCACTACTATTTTATGGAAAGTTGCAATTACAGAGACAGGATTCCCTGGAAGACCAAAAAAATAACAGTTTTTAATTTTTCCGAAGGCTAAAGGTTTGCCAGGTTTTATAGCAATTTTCCAGAAACCGACATTACCACAATGATCTAATATTTCTTTAATATAATCAGCATCACCAACCGATGCGCCGCCTGTAGTAATAATGACATCGTATGACTTTGATGCGGCAAGCAAGGTTTTCTCAAGCAGTGTTTTGTCATCAGCCACAACCCCTAAATCATAAACATTGATATTGTGATCACTCAATAAGCCACTGAGCGCATATCTATTACTATCAAATATTTGCCCTGATTTTAAAGATTGGCCTATTGAACATAATTCATCACCCGTTGATAAAAAAGCTATGTTGAGTTTTCTTTTAACAGATATGTCATAAATACCGGCTGAGGCTAAAAGTCCAAGGTCAATTGCTGATATTTTTTTAGGGGCAGATAATAACTCAGTTCCCTTTTTTATATCACTACCTGCTAATCGAATGTTTTGTTTAGCCATAGTGTTTGCAGGAAAGCTAATTATTTCCCCCTGTTTTTTTATCTGTTCTTGCATAATGACGCTATCAACGCCTGCTGGTATAACTGCGCCAGTAAAAATCCTGATACATTCATTTTTTTTTAATTGACCAACATATGGTTTGCCTGCCCAGGATGTGCCGACTAAAGATAAGCTGAACTTTTGCTGGGGTTTTATATCAATACTGGCAAAAGCATAGCCATCCATTGCAGAGTTATGATCAAATGGGATATTGATAGGGGAGAAAGGTGTATCTGATAAAATGCGTCCAAGGGCATTTTTTAATGTTACACGTTCTTTTTCTTGAATAGGGCTAATAGTCTGCTTTATTTTTTTTAATGCAAGCTCGATAGAAATAAGACCTTTGGATTCGATACTGCAAGCATCTGTCATTTTTGATGACCTAAAAAACGCTTTAAAATAAATAAGGCAATTTGCTCGGGATGATTAATGTCTAACAGGACAGGAAAACAAAGCTCTGGAATTTTTGTTAATGGCAATCCAGTATTAGATTGAGTTAGAGTGAATTTTTCATCAGTTGCCAAGGCGATAATATCAGGGTCAGTAGGAAATATCAGAGTCTTTTGTAAAGAAGGTCGGTGTAGCTCTATTTTGGGAAAACTTTCAGCCTTAAATCCTTCGACTAGGATTAAATCAAGTTCAGACTGCTCAAAAGCCTTTAATTGATCATCTAATTTTGGCTCTTTAATGTTGTTAAATTCAGTGATTATGGCGCGTCTATGACTGGAAACCAGCATAACCGGGCTTGCTCCCGCTTCTCTAAGCCGATAGCTATCTTTACCGGGTTTGTCAATTTCAAAGTTATGGTGACTGTGTTTAATTAGCCCAATACGTAAACCAGATTGTTTTAATAGTGGAATTAGCTTGCTAAGTAAAGTTGTTTTCCCTGTTCCGCTGAAAGCAGCAAAGCCTAGGATAGGGATATGAGCATTTTTCATTAAATGTATTTAACTAGAGTCGTGAGGCAATATATTCTAGGGTATTATACTCTTTATGCTCAAGAATCCTCAGTCCTAAGCGAGTATCTTGTTGCGTAAAATACAAACGATTGCATAAGGGAGTTGTCTTTGATCAGGATATATTTAATATTAGCTATAATTGTTCTGGCATTTTTTTTGTTACAAAAGTTTTTAAAAATGTCTGCAGAAGCCAGGTCAAAAATATTAAAAAAAACAGGCTTAGGTTTATTTTTAGCTGTGATAGTTTTTTTTATCGCAACGGGCAGATTAAATTGGTTATTTGGACTGATAGGGATTTTTGTGGCTTTTGTTATTAGAATATTTCCTTATATGATGCGTTATATGCCTCAGCTATATAGGCTTTGGACTGTTAACCCCTATCAGTCATCAGCTGCTGGCAATACCGCTCAGTATGCTGAAAAAATGAGCAAACAAGAGGCTTATGAAGTTTTGGGGCTCATGCCTTCAGCAACAGAAAAGGAAGTTATTTTGGCTCATAAAAAATTAATGCAAAAAATACATCCAGACCGAGGTGGCTCTGATTACTTGGCAGCTAAAATAAATCAAGCTAAAAAGGTATTGTTGCAGAAGTAAATAATGATAAAAAAATTTGATTAAGCTATGGGCGTGAGCATACGTACTGTGAACACTACTTGTTTTAGAAATTTTCGCAATAGATCGTTAATCCAGGCGATTTTAGCTTTATTTCTTAGAAGTTGTTGTTTCTCTCTTTTTCTTCTAAAAACAGAAATAAAACAATTATTATTGAATTTTAGTTTTATTCGGTCTTCAGGCTTTTATCAATTGCTTGTTGGTTTGAGTTTTACGAAACTCATTAAATACCTGTTGTTTATTTTAATTCTTTGTATTTCAGTAGGTTGTGCTTCAAGTAAAAATTATGCCCCTGTTAGAGGTCATTATAAAAGCCTCATTAATTATAGGTATTACGTTATTAAACAAGGGGATACACTATATTCCGTTGGATTTAGGTCAGGACATGGCTATAAGCACCTGTCAAAATGGAATAAAATTTTCTGGCCTTATAAATTAAAAATTGGCCAAAAAATAAAATTATTTAAGCCAAAACATAAGCTTAGGAGAGAAAGTAGGAAAAAAACCAAAAACAAAATACCCGTAAAGAATAAAAAAATATTACAAAAAACTCCAACAATTTCAAAAGTTAACAAAAAGGTGCTAAGGTTATACTGGCAGTGGCCGATGAAAGGGAGGACTTTAAAAAGTTTTATTCAATCGGGTAGCAAGGGAATTGATATAGGTGGAAAACTTGGGCAGAAAGTGAGGTCTGCATCTTCCGGAAAGGTTGTTTACAGTGGATCTGGCTTAAAGGGGTACGGTAAGTTGCTTATTATTAAGCATAATTATTTGTATTTAAGCGCGTATGCAAACAATCGTCGATTACTTGTTAAAGAAGGACAGTTGGTAAAAAAAGGACAGGTTATTGCTGAAGTTGGTCAAACTGGAAATGACAAACCTTTATTACATTTTGAAATTAGAAAATACGGAAAACCGATAAACCCATTTAACTTTTTACCAAAAAGATAATTTGGCGGTTTATTACGGATAAACTTGGAGTAGAAAAATGACAGAAGAAGTTGTAGATATAATGCAGGTAGACATGAGTAATAATTCATCTGATGTTATGGGTTTTGGTATTGAAGTTCAGAGAAAGTCTTCAGGTGCTGATGATGTCCCATCAGCTAGTTTTATTGAACCAGAAGACACTCAAACTACACCTGCTATTGATGCAACTCGTGTTTATTTAAATGAATTGGGTAAATCAAAGTTACTAACGGCCGATGAAGAAAAGATTTATGGTAAACGTGCTTTACGCGGAGAGGAAGAAGCACGTAAGATCATGATCGAAAGTAATTTACGACTGGTTGTTAAAATTTCTAGACGATATTTAAACAGAGGCTTACCTTTACTGGATTTAATTGAAGAAGGTAATTTAGGTTTGATTAGAGCGGTAGAAAAGTTTGATCCTGATAGAGGGTTTCGTTTTTCAACTTATGCAACTTGGTGGATCAGGCAGACTATTGAACGAGCCATTATGAATCAAACCAGAACGATTCGGTTGCCAATTCATATTATTAAAGAAATGAATGTTTATATCAAAGCACAACGACTTTTGGCACAAACATTAGATCATGACCCAAGTGCTGAAGAAATAGCTGAATATCTTGATAAGCCCGTTAAGACCGTGATTAAAATGTTAAAGTTAAATGAACGGGTAACATCAGTTGATGTGCCAGCAGGTAAGGATTATGAACGACCACTATTGGATTCAATTTCAGATGATGAAAGACATTCACCTACTGAAGTATTACAAAAAGCTAACATTAAAAATAATATTACTGGTTGGGTTCATCAATTAACAGATAAGCAAAGAGAGGTCGTTTGTCGTCGTTATGGGCTATGTGGTTATGAGAACTCCACATTAGAACAGGTTGCTAAAGAGTTAGGGGTAACCAGAGAGCGGGTAAGACAAATTCAAATGGACGCACTGAAAAGATTAAAAGAAATTTTGGAAGTGGGTGGATATTCTTTTGAAGCTATTTTTCAGTAAAAATATAACTTTAGTTTTTATTGAATAGGTGGATGAAAAGTAAGGCAATAGACGCACCTAGTGTATCAGCAAGCCAATCGTAGATATCGGCCTGTCGTCCCACGACAAAAGACTGATGCCATTCATCTGAAACCCCATATAAGCTGCAATAGCTTATGCTGACAAGGCTTAAGACGAGTGGATTGCTAATAAAATCTTTAAAAAAACGCCATGTCAATATAGCCATTATAAAGTAAGCTCCTATATGATGAAGCTTGTCCTGATGTAAAAAAAATAGAGGGGCAGGGAGCGATGGTTGAGAGGATAACCAAAATATCAGGCTGCAATAAAGCGTTAAACTCGCTATATTTATAAATATCTTCATGAAAGCGTTTCTATAGATCAGAAAAAATGTATATTATAGAGCACGCTTACCCCCAAAAAATGCCTAATGATTCCAATTCGAGATAATATTCATTGCAATACAGTGCCCTATGTAAGTTGGGGGATTATGGTCATTTGTATTATTGTTTTTTTTATATTACAAATGATGCCAGATGAAATGCAGCGCCAGTTGGTTTATTTATATGGCATGGTGCCTATTCGTTATTCAAATCCAGAGTGGGCAAATGCTTTTGGTTTGCCACCAGACCGATATTTGTCTTTTTTAACTAATTTGTTTTTGCATGTGGACTGGTTACATATCATTATCAATATGTGGTTTATATGGATTTTCGCTAAGAGTATTGAAGATCGTATGGGGCATGTCAGGTTCCTGATTTTTTATCTACTCTGTGGCCTGCTGGCAACTTATGTGCAATGGTATTTTGATCCCCACCTGGCAATCCCTGTTATCGGTGCTTCTGGTGCAATAGCGGGTGTTTTAGGGGCTTATTTTTTTATTTATCCCTATGCAAGGGTAGTTATTTGGTTTCCCTTGTTTTTATTACCTATTTTCTTTGAACTTCCAGCAGTTGCCTTTCTAGGTTTTTGGGTGATTATCCAATTGCAAAAAGCCGTCACAGCGATGATGTTTGATAATGTAACCGCAGATGTAGCCTGGTGGGCACATTTAGGTGGTTTTCTAGCAGGAGCTTTTTTACATCCTCTTTTTATTGATAATAAAACAGAGGATTAAATTAGCCTACTAATAAAGTAGGGATAGATTGTATAGGTATAAAAACTTTGGGAATCATGAAAAATCTTAGCTCCTGTTTCTATAAAGGTAAAAAAAATAGTCAGAATAAGATATAATTGCAAAACTTAGATTTTTTTGAAAAGCTTTGATTTGAATCGAAAAGATTAAATAAAGCACTTATATTACTCGCAGGAAATTCACATATTATGAATAAAGTTAATATTGCACTGGTCAGGCTACTTCAATTTGTTGTTTTTGCCATTTTTACATTTATGGTATTAGTCTATTTTGGTGCAATGGTTTTAATCCCACTGGATTTAGTGGTATTAATTATCAAGTTGTTAGGTGTGGTTGGTATAGGTGGGCTTTTTGGAGCTATGGTCGCTGTTCCTGTTGTGGCTTATTTAGGTCTAATGGTTTATAAAACACCTGGTTTAGTTAGTATGATTATAGAGACAGGTTTAGACTTGGTTAATACCGGTAAAGAGCGTGTAGAAGCGTTTAATAAAATTGCAGAAAGTATTAAAGCTTAATTCTGAATAAATAATTAAAAAAGGGCGTTTAATTTAAACGCCCTTTTTTTTGTCTAAAATTTTATTAGCCCCTCAGACTAATAATCGACCAGTCTTGTTTTTCGGCATATTCACGCAGTGTGTCATCAGGGTCAACTGCAACAGGGTTATCAACTAGTTTTAATAATGATAAATCATTATGTGAGTCACTATAAAACCAACTGTTCTCCATAGTTTCTGTTGAGTTTTTAAGCCACTGTTTTAATAATTTTACTTTTCCCTCTTGAAAACAAGGAATGCCTTCAATCTGTCCAGTATATTGATTATCGATAAATTCTGGTGTAGTTGCCAGTAAGTTATCAATACCAAATAATTTTGCGATAGGTTCAGTGACAAAACGATTGGTCGCGGTAATAATCAAAACAGTATCGCCTTTAAAACGATGCTTATTAACCAGTCTAACAGCTAGTTTTAATTGAATAGGCTTGATAACTTCTTCAATAAACTGCTCTCGCCATTTAAACAGTTGTTCAGCATTACTTTTAGCCAGAGGTGCTAAAGAAAAATGCAAAAATTCAACAATATCGAGTTTACCTTGCTTATAGTCTTGATAAAACTTAAGGTTAGTTTGTTCGTACTCATCTTTATCGACGATGCCTTGGTCAACTAAAAATTGCCCCCATAAATAATCACTGTCATCAGAAATAAGGGTATTATCTAAATCAAAAATTGCTAAGCTCACGGTTTAATCCATAAAATAAAAGTTAAAGGGCTATAGCGTCAGTACGCCTTTTGTGGAACAATAATGCCATTAATTTTAATACTGACTCGTTTTTTTAATTTTAACATTTGAGACAGCTAGTGATGGAGAATATTACTAGTTATTAAAGTTTTCTTAGCAAGAATGCTTACGTCTGATTATCATTAAAACAATGGGGAAGCTAATAACAGGTTTTTAAATGATAGATTCAAAGGGGTACCGACCGAATGTCGGGATTATCCTTTGCAATGACGAGGGTCGCGTATTTTGGGCAAAACGTAAAGGTGTAAACTCATGGCAATTTCCACAAGGGGGAATTGACTGCGATGAAGATCCTGAAATGGCAATGTATCGTGAATTATGGGAAGAAACTGGCTTAATGGCTGAACATGTTCAGTTATTAGGGCGTACACGCTACTGGTTAAGGTATAAATTACCAGAAAAGTACATTAGAAAAAATTCTTTTCCTCGATGCATAGGACAGAAACAGATTTGGTATATATTACGGTTAGTGAGTGATGAAACTAAATTTCGCTTCGATTGTGGAGAAAAACAGGAGTTTGATAATTGGAAATGGGTAGACTATTGGTATCCGATTAAAGACGTTATCTACTTTAAGCGTAAGGTTTATAAAAAAGCGATGGTGGAACTGGGGGCAATAATTGTTCCAGACAGCGTACCTGTTAGTGCCGAAGGCTATCTCACAAAATTAAAGAGATAGATTAAATGGACAACTATTAGTGAATAAAACTAATAATCTATGTTGGATAGAGCGGGCAAAATTTAATTATCAAGAGAATAATAATTAGCTGAAAAATATGACAAAGCCATTCAGTGCAGATGACATTATTGCACAAGCCAGAAAATACAAAACAGACCGTGAGAAAACATATCGAGAAAAAGCCTTAAAGCTTTACCCTTGGGTTTGCGGTCGATGTACACGTGAATTTACTCATGCAAATTTACAAGAATTGACCGTACATCATAAAAACCATGACCATGACTTCAATCCAGAAGATGGTAGTAATTGGGAATTATTATGTCTTTATTGTCATGATAATGAACATCAGCGGTATGAAGAAGAGGTAAGGTATGGTGGCAACACTTCAGCGGGTGCAGAAGATCATGGTGCAGACGCAACCTTTAATCCTTTTGCTGATTTAAAAGGGCTGATGAAAAAATAGATGAGCAAATGTCGGTGGGCGTTGTTTTCTAAATCAGAAGAAAAATATCATGATGAAGAATGGGGGGTGCCTATACATGATGATAGATTACTGTTTGAATTTCTGATTTTAGAAGGAGCACAAGCAGGCTTAAGCTGGTCAACCATCTTAAATAAACGTGAGGGATATAGAACTGCATTTGATGGTTTTAATGCAGAAATTATTGCTCTATATGACACAGAAAAAATTCAGCGATTATTAAATAACCCCGAAATTGTCAGAAATAAATTAAAAGTAAATGCGGCGATTAGTAATGCACAAGCCTTTTTAAAAATACAGCAACAATACGGCAGATTTGATCAGTATATTTGGCAATTTGTTAAGGGTAAAACTATTCAAAATAATTGGCAACAGTTTAATCAAATTCCCGTTTCAAGCTTTGAATCAGAACAAATGAGTCAAAGTTTAAAACAACATGGCTTTAAATTTGTTGGTGCGACCATCTGTTATGCCTACATGCAGGCAGTGGGGATGGTTAATGACCATACTGTTGATTGTTTTAGGCATCAACAGCTTGGAAATGGCTGTTAAATTTAGTAAGTAAATATGACTGTAACTACTTACCTCCATTAAAAGGGAAGATGCAGGTTGTTGATTTATCAGGCTTGTGCAACAAGGGATGTTGCACCAGAGCTTACATGGATGTATTCACGCGTCCTGATAAATCAATGATCTGCATCTTTCAAGTTCAGGACAGGACGAGTAGATACATATGACTAAGGTTTTATTGATAGGGCTAATGAGCATAATATTATTTGCTTGTACAACAACAGGCGAGGGCTATATGCAACAGGATGATTTATTGGCAGAGATAAACCAGGGGCAAGCACCCATTATTGTCGATGTAAGATCAGCTTCTGAATATCAAACAAGTCATGTACCAGGTGCAATACATATCCCATTTTGGACAGCATTTACCACGGATAAACTAGAAAATATAGCAAAAACAAAGACTGTAATCTTGTATTGTGAGCACGGGCCCAGAGCTGGCATTGCAAAACTGGCTTTTAGCTGGGCAGGGTTTGATGACCTTAAATATTTGGCAGGGCATATGAGCGCATGGAAAAAAGCAGGATTGCCCGTTGAAACTAAAAACAGTGATGATTCAGCTGAGTAATGAAAAGCTGAGGATTATAATTCTTAATCTCAATTAAGGTTGTTAATGAAAATTGGCATACAGACATGGGGATCTAATGGTGACATTAGACCGATGATTGCATTGGCAAATGGTTTGCAAAATGCAGGCCATACCGTGACATTAGCAGTCACCAGTTTGGACAATAGAAATTATTCAGAAGAATGCGACCAATTTAATATCAGCTACCAGCAAATTCCAGAACAGATAAAGTTTGATTTAGAATCATTTGCCCAGCAAACTTTTCGTATGAATACTGCGCAATGGCTGGTTGCTTTACTAGATAGCGCTTTCTTTCCTTATGAAGATGTTATGTACCAAACATCTGAGAAATTGGCTGGTGATAATGATTTAGTTATTGGACATCATTTTCTTTACCCCCTTAAATTAGCGGCTTTAAAACATAACACGCCTTTTCATAGTGTGATGTTTTGTCATGGAGTTTTACAGGCAAGCAACCAACCGCCCTTTAGATTTCCAAATCTAGGAACTTGGCTCAACCCTTTGCAATGGCGGTTAATGGATTATCTGTTTGACTTAATTCTAAAAAAGAAATTAACCAAATTATGGAATAGTGAAGGCATGCCTAAAATTAAGCATGTGTTATCTGAATTATTAACTTCTGACACTCTTAATTTGGTTGCTGTTGACCCAATATTTTGTCCCACATATAAAGAATGGCAACCGCAACATCATGCTTGTGGATTTCTTAATTTACCAATCAATAGTCAAAATTGGCAGATCAATGCTGAGTTACAACATTTTTTAGATTCGGGATCAGCACCTGTCTATATGACTTTTGGCAGTCTTCAACAAGCAGTTCCAAAATGGAGTATGGAGTTGTTTATAAAAGCCACGCAGATTTCAGGTTGCCGGGCAATCATTCAAACCAGCTCAACAAAATATCCAGAAAACAGCCAACAAGAAAATATCTTCTTTATTGGCAGGCATCCTCATCAAAGCCTATTTAAACATTGTGCGGCTGTTGTTCATCATGGCGGAGCGGGAACTACTCATTCAGCATCACTTTGCGGTAGACCTTCAATTGTTATTCCATTTATGGATGAACAACTCTTTTGGGCAAAGACATTGGAACAACAAGGCTTAGCTGGCAAACCCATACCTGCTAGAAAAGTAACGGAAACCTTGTTAGCATCAGGTATTAGCTGCATACTCTCAAATGACAGTTATCTAAACAATGCTGACAAAATTGGCTCAATTATTAGTGCCAGACAGGGTGTTACTAATGCGATTGATTTAATAGAGCAAGCCTTAATTTAGGGACAGATCTAATGATTAATGATTTATGCTTTTTTTAATGAGGATGCCAATATAATTAAAGCCCAGCCTCTAAAACTGACATCAACGCTCAATGATAATGCTAAAAACCAGGGTGCAGACGTTGGCCAGTCAATCCATATTAGCATTCCCAGAATAATTGAAATAACGCCCGTTATTCTATTCGACATCTGATTAGGTATTTTCGCTACCGATAAAAGAACATTTCGATAGATACCTTGAGATATCAAATAGCCCACAACCAATAGATGCAACTGCGCAGGTTCACCACTAATACTAAAAAGTACAAGAACCCCAACCACAATATCCAGTATGCCACCTTGCATATTAACAAGAAAGCCTTGAGCTGTTTCTGTGGCAAGTGCATCAATACATCGAAAAATGCCCACTATAAGTACAACAAAACCAATCACAGGTATCCATGAAAAACTTTCCCCCAGCATATAAACTTTAGGGGCAAGAAGACATAAACCAGCTATTCCTCCGCCTATTAAGATCATTGCTGCGCCACGAAGGGTATACCACATAGGTCTTGATGTGAACTGTCTTAATTCAGTAGATTTTTTTGATTCCATTATTTTTCCCAATCATGTTGTTTTTTAAGTCCCTGTTTTAATGCTATTAATCGGCCCAAAAGTTCTGGCAGGGTATTTCGACACGCTTTTATTAACACATATTGTAGCCCGTATGAAACGAAGGGTAATACGGGGTTTCGAGTTATCGGTTTCCCCGTATTACGTAAACTTCATACGGGCTACTTTTTCATTAGTGCGAATACTTTTGGAACGATTAATATTATAAAAAATTAAGGTAACTCAGCGTAATCTAATAATATTTAGATAGTTACGTTCTGAGGGCTTGAAGCCCTTGGGTTGTGCCTGTGAATTGAATAAATGTTACAAGCTTATCTTGAGTTACCCCATTTAAGAACAAGGAGTAACAAATGAGTCGATTTAACAAGTTAGCATATGTTGTCTGGCATTGCCAGTATCATATTTTATGAGTTTCTAAATACAGATATGAAGATTTAAGAAAGCTATGGGGCAGGCTTAATTGAAAGCCCAACACTAATGGCTTCGATTTGTTGGGCTTCATTGCATTCTGTGTCAACCTAGCCATAGCCTATATACTACGATGGGCATCGTAGGGCAGTGTGCTAGTATTAACTTTCCCACGGAAACAATCCGGTTCGGGTATATCGGTCAATTTTTTCCAAGTTGGTGGGGTCTGAGAACAGTTTTCGGTTGGCTGCGATGGCGCTGGGTCTGGCTTGCGTTAAAATATCATCCAGACTATTCATATAGGTTTTATAGCGTTGAATAGCGGACTTGGATAGGTGGTTTAGCCGAAGTAGATGTTTGCGTAGCAGGGTGTCACTATTGTGCTCGCTGGCATCGACCAAGCCCCATTCGAGCGCCTGTTGTATGGCAACAGGTTTTGTTGTTAAGGCCATGTAATGCGCTTTTTGAAAGCCAATACGTCTAATCAGAAATGGCATAACGCAGGCGGGGAATAGACCGAACAGTAATTCTGATAAGCTGAATTCAGCGGTTTTATCGGCTAAAACTATATCGCAGGCGGCTACGAAACCAACGCCACCAGCATTAACTTTGCCACGTACATGGGCAATGCTAATAAAAGGTCCGTGTGCGAGTTGAGTCCAGAAGTGGTAAAGGTATTCGGGTACGGGATCAATTTCTGTTTGATTGGCGGTATCGGTTTGCAGTTCTTGAAAATCGGCACCCAAGCAAAAAATATCTGGCAAGCCTTCAAGCACGACTATATGGACAGAGTCTCCACAGGCAGCCAGTGCATGTTGGCATTCTTCAATCATACTCTTATTAATGCAGTTGTTTGCCTGTGGGCGATAAAGTTTGAGGTAACAGACGGATTGATCAAACCGTACTTGAATTGTCTGGTAATTCATAGCGACCTTGTGATGTTTAGGTTAGTTACTGTTTTGTAACATGATACTGGTATTGATGCCGCCAAAGCCGAAAGAGTTACTGAGTGCGGTGTTAATATGTTCTTTAATGGCGGTCGCAGCGCAAAATTTGGCTATTTTATGTATGGGGTTTTCCAGGTTGATATTTGGATGTATAAAGCCTTGCTGCATTTGAATGACTGTGGCTATGGTTTCGACTATGCCAGCCGAGTACAAGCAATGACCGGTTAAACCTTTGCTGGCATTTAGCCAGATATTGGGAAAATGATCTCCGAAGACCTGTTCTATTGCCTGGATTTCTACGCTGTCGCCTAAGGGGGATGAACTACCGTGGGTATTGATATAGTCAATTTTGTTGCTGGTGAACCCACTTTGTAATAGGGCGGAACGCATGGCTTTGGCTTCGCCTTCTATATTAGGTTGGGATGAGGCGTTTGCAGCAAGATTAATTGACCCACCTAGTATTTTAGCGAGGCTAGGGATTTTTCTATTAGCGGCATTGCTAGATGATTCCAGAACCAAGCACGCGGATGCCTGACCATAGATAAAACCTTCGTGCAATGAGTCAAAGGGGCGGCAGGCTAGATTGGCTTGATTATGAAACTGCTTCCCGCCCATTGCGCCGATATTATAAAACCCCTGAATATCCATCGGTGATAAATCGGCAACCACTCCGATTACAAGGCAAGCGTCGACTACGCCAGTCTGAATTAATCGAGCAGCCTGGATG
>JAGLUC010000039.1 GCA_023134955.1 Methylococcales bacterium
AAACTTCATACGGGCTACTTTTTCATTACTGCGAAAACTTTTGGAACGATTAATACTTCACTTTTGATCACATCCACTGATATTAGTTTTTTTCAGAAATATCGGGATACATTTCGTTTTTTCATGATTTATTTGCCTTATGGGCTGGAAATATATTTATAGCATAGCAACTCAAGAGAATAAAATTCAATAGTTCTCCACAAACTGACCCCATCAATTTTTATCAATTAACAAAAAAACCAGGCAACCATCTATTAACAGATGCTTTATATTCAGTATATTCTGAATTAAACGATTTTTGTAGCAATGGTTCTTCAAAAAATATCACAAGTAGCTGGAAGCCAATTGCTATGCTTGCTCCGTACACTAATAATAATGGCATGGTATAAAGAAACATCCAGCCAGCAATAAAAGATAAAACCGCAACATACATTGGGTTTCGTGTGTAATGATATAAACCTTTTACCACAAGGTGTTTCGGGGCATCTATGGGTGCAGGTGTGCCTTTGCCAAAACTTACAAAATCCCATACACACCAGGCATAAATAGCCACCCCTACGCACATTAAAAATACGCCGCATAGTATCGACCAATCATTCCCTATCACTGCGCTTTTAGTGATTAACCATGGCACCATCACTGCCACTGTTCCAGGTATCAGCAAGGTAAATGTAATTGTTTTAATGAGTAAGATTATCATCTATTTCTTTAGGATTATAATTAAGTGACTGTAATACAAAATTCAATATTATATCAAAACAGAAGTGAGACAAATCATGAATCATCACACCGTTAAAGGAACCTTTACAGTGCCAGGCATTGGGAAAAATTCTAACAGATTAAATGACGATAATGCAAAATGCAAAGCCAGTCCCATTCTGTTAATCAAGCTTCTAAATTTTATTGTCCGTAAAAACTATTGTATTAGGTATCAACTCTCCCTCGCTCAGGCCCAAGGACTAAATAAATTGCATTAAGCTATTTGGCAATTGCTAATGCGAGTGTTATTTTCCTGCTTGTCTTGACCTTAAAAGAGCAACAGCAGGATAGCGATCAATAAAGTATTAAAGTTTTGCACGAATGGTTGAGTTAAATTTAATTCCTAATTTACAAGGGTTGTTTGTATGGGCTTTTTATTTGTGTACAAGTCGAAAGCCTTTGATTTTCAACTTTGGTGTATACTCCTTGCGCCTGTTATTAATCGAAAAATTTCAGATTATTAAAGGTAAAACAGGGTATGCTTAGCTTTATGTCAGTGAGCTTTGGTGTGAGATATTTGTTTATGAATTATTTAAGGTCTATGTGGATTATTGGATTGTGTAGATAATTTTGTACCTTTTTAACTTAGCGTGAGAAAAAATGAGTGATGTATTACAGCAATTAGCTGATATATTGGAGCAACGTAAACAAGAGCCAGCGGATAAATCGTATGTGGCCAGTTTATACGCTAAAGGATTAGATCATATTTTAAAGAAAATCGGTGAAGAGGCGACAGAAACCGTTATTGCTGCAAAAGGTGGAGACAAACAACAAATTGTTTATGAAACGGCTGATTTGTGGTTTCATACCATGGTTATGTTGGCTGACCAAGGGTTAAAACCTGATGATGTATTGGCAGAATTACAGCGTCGTTTTGGTTTGTCAGGATTAGAAGAAAAAGCACAGCGTAGTAAAAATAAATAATCTTTATTTGATTAGAGAAAGATTAAATTAAAGTTTTTGGAGCAAAGCATGGGCATTAGTGTTACACAGCTATTAATTATTTTAGCAATCGTTATTGTATTATTTGGCACTAAACGGCTACGAAGTTTAGGTGGTGATCTAGGTGGCGCGATTAAAGGTTTTAAATCTGCCATTAAAGAGGGAGAAGAGGGTAAAAAAGTAACTGAGGAAGATGACAATAGCATCGACAGTGAAGTAATTTCTGAGCAGCAAGACAAAGCCGAAAAATAATATGTTTGATGTTGGATTTTGGGAATTATGTCTGGTGGGGTTGGTTAGCTTATTAGTAATTGGCCCTGAGAAATTACCTAAAGTAGCTCGAATTGCAGGTTTTTGGGTAGGAAAGGCTAGAACAATGGTTGCTTCAGTTAAGACGGAGATTAAGGAAGAATTACAAGCTGAAGAACTGCGTCAAATATTCAAAGAACAAGCAGGGCTGGAGGAATTACATAAAGCACTTGGGGATGGCTCTGATGTAGTTAATGATTTTGCTGAATCATTAAAATCTTTACCTGAACAAAAAGAAAAACAAACTGATGAGTCAAAACGAGTCTGAATCAATCTCTGATGAGCAATCGTTTATCAGTCATTTAATAGAAGTACGTAACAGACTGCTTCGGGTTGTGGTTTTTATTCTGGTAGTATTCTTGTGTGCGGCACCGTTCGCAAATGAAATTTATAGCTATTTGTCTGGACCATTATTGGCACATATGCCAGAAAATAGCACCATGATCGCCACAGATGTTGCCTCGCCTTTTTTTACTCCCTTTAAATTAGTCCTTGTTGCATCCGTATTCCTTTCCATGCCAGTGGTTCTTTATCACTTTTGGGGCTTTGTTGCGCCTGGTTTATACAGCCACGAAAAGAAAATGATACTGCCTTTATTGCTAGCAAGTACGGCATTGTTTTATTTGGGCATTATTTTTGCCTATTATGTGGTTTTCCCTTTGATTTTTGGATTTATTATTACAGCTGCACCTGAAGGTGTTGCTGTGATGACTGATATAGCAAAATACCTGGATTTTGTACTGACTTTGTTTTTTGCCTTTGGGCTGTCGTTTGAAGTGCCTATTATCACTATTATTCTCGTTTGGACAGGGTTGACGAGTCCTCAAAGCCTGTCAGAAAAACGCCCTTATGTGATTGTGGGTGCATTTATTGTGGGTATGTTTTTAACCCCGCCTGACGCTATTTCACAAACATTGTTAGCCGTGCCTATTTGGCTGTTATTTGAAATAGGGCTGTTATTTTCTCGAATGTTTGTTAGAAAAACAGGGGATTAAATAGGGTCTATGTCAATAATTAAAAATAAGTAGCCTTGATGCAGCGAAGCGAAATCAAGGGGTTTTTAAGTACAAACCTTGATTCCACTCCGCTGCATCAAGGCTATAAAAGCTTAACTTAACGGCATAGGCTTATCACAGCTTTATAAAGCCCCAGTTTTAAGTAATAAATTAAAAATTTTCTCTGCCATTAATTGATAGCCCTGATTATTAGGATGGATAGTGTCTGATTTTAGATCACTAGAGCCGAGAATATTAGGCAGTGTATCCAAGTCTATTGGTACTTTATGTGATTCGGCAACTTGCTGATAAAATTCTGCGCTATCCATTAAAAAAAGCCCCGGTTTTGGTACGCCCAGCATAATCACTTTAATATTGCGCTGCTTTGCTTCATTAATCATGTGAGCTAAATTATCAGCGGTCTGTTGCTTAGGCATTTTTCTAAGAATATCATTACCCCCATGAATAAGAATTAATAATTCGGGTTGGTATTGATCAAGCAAAGCAGGTAATCGACGGCGACCTGATTGGCTAATCTCACCTGGAATGCCCGCGTTGATCACCTCATGTGTGCTTAATGTGCTTAAAATAGCTGGGTAGTCAGCATCTTGTGATGAACCAGTCCCGTAGGTTAAGCTATCACCGAATGCTAGAATGACAGCGTCATCTGCAATTTTGTCGAAAACAGGGCTGTTTTTTTCACAAGCAGATAATGCTAAAGTGATAAATAGTATAAGTATTTTATTCATGACTGAGTTTAGATAATGAAAAAAAATGTATTAATTACAGGGGCAGCAAAACGTATAGGTGCATCCTGCGCCAGAATGTTGCATGACAAAGGCTGTAATATAATCTTACATTATAGGTGGTCTGAGGCGGAGGCTATGCAACTTTTTGATGAGCTTAATCAAAAAAGAGCCGATTCGGTAAAATTAATTCAGGCTGATTTGTTAAATATGAATGAGTTGTCTTTATTGGCAAAACAAGCTGAAGCAGCATGGGGTTCGCTAGATGTGTTGATTAATAATGCATCAGCCTTTTATCCTCAAATTATTGGCGAAGTAGATGAACAGGTTTGGGATGAGTTGTTAGGTAGTAATTTAAAAGCCCCTTTTTTCTTATCGCAGGCTTTATCAGCCACATTAGCTGAGAATAAGGGATGTATTATCAATATAATTGATATTCATGCCGAGCGAGGATTGAAAGGCTATCCTGTCTACAGCATTGCTAAAGCGGGTTTGTCTGCAATGACTAAAGTGCTGGCTAAAGAGTTGGGTTCCAATGTGCGTGTTAATGGCGTTTCTCCTGGAGCTATCTTATGGCCAGAAAAAGATTGTTCAGAGCAAGATAAGGCTGAAATTATTGATAGAGTAGCTTTAAAATGCCTTGGAGAGCCAGAAGACATAGCAAAAGCGGTTGGGTTTTTAATTGAAGATGCCAGTTATATTACAGGGCAAATAATGACGGTGGATGGTGGGCGAACCTTGTTTTGTTAGTAAAATCTACTAGTATCAGAATAGTTGAGGTGTCCTTTTAGGAACCTATCGGCTATTGATTAGTCGTAATGTATTCATTTATTATTTTGGACTTTCTTCATTATGGACAATGTGCTTAAACCGTTGCTGGAATCAGCTAATCAAGTCATTTTAGGTAAACAGTTACAAATTAAATTGGCGGTTTGCTGCATATTAGCAAAGGGACATTTATTAATTGAGGATATACCAGGGGTTGGTAAAACAACTTTATCGCATACCCTGGCAAAATTATTGGGGCTGAATTATCAACGGATTCAATTCACCAGTGATATTTTACCTGCGGATATTATTGGCGCGACAATTTTCGATGTAGAAAACAGTCAGTTTACATTTCATCCAGGTCCCTTGTTTAATCAAATGATTCTTGCCGATGAAATCAATCGCTCCACACCTAAAGCGCAAAGTGCATTGCTGGAAGCAATGGAAGAACGTCAAGTAACCGTAGAAGGCAAAACCTACGATTTGCCTCAGCCCTTTTTTGTGATTGCCACTCAAAATCCCTCTCATCAGATTGGTACTTTTCCACTACCCGAATCTCAGTTAGACCGTTTTTTAATGCGAATTGAGTTAGGCTATCCTGACCGACAAGCTGAACGGGCATTATTGGAAGGGCGTAGCCGGCATAGTTTAATAGAGACTTTAACTGCCCAGTTAAATACTGAACAATTAGCCCATATTCAACAACAAGTAACTGAGATTCATGTCTCACCTGCTTTACTGGATTATCTGCAAGATTTAATCAATTTCACTAGAGAATCCACCGATTATCATTGTGGCTTGTCACCTAGAGCGGGCGTTGCCCTATTAACAGCGGCTAAAGCGTGGGCGTATATGGATGGCAGGCAAGCGGTATTACCCGATGATGTACAAGCGGTACTACCCGCAGTTGCAGGACATCGCTTACGTTCAGGCAATACAAATTCTGAATCTATTGTTGCGCCCTTACTTGATAATGTTGCTGTTTCATAATTAAAGTGGCGTTGAAATTAACAGAGCGCTTTAAGTTAAGCCGTTTTATTAGCGGTGAAAAATCTCGATTTAAGCAATTTACCTTAGGTCATCGGCGCATCTTTATTTTGCCGACTCAAAGCGGTTTAGGCTTTGTGGTTTTAATCGCATTACTGTTATTGATTGCTTTTATTTATAACAATAATCTGGCTTATTTATTGGCATTTTTATTAGCCAGTATTTTCTTTATTACTATCTTGCATAGTTTTAAATCATTAGCTGGTTTGGTATTAACGCAAGGCAACAGTCAGGCGGTTTTTGCAGGAGAAGCGACTGGGTTTGAGATTATGATAGATAATCCCAATAAAACAGCGCGATTTAATTTACAGGCAAGCCTGGATAAAACATTTAATTTCACTTTGCCTGGAGAAGAAAAAAAACGCCTGACACTTTATTCTGCAACTTCCAAAAGAGGCTGGCATCAAATCGAAACAGTGACAATTTCCAGCACCTATCCATTAGGGCTATTTCGTGCCTGGTCACCGTTGCGGTTTTCAGCCCAGGCATTGGTGTATCCAAAACCCAATTCTATAGAGCGTGACTTTCCAGAAGCTGAGGGAAATAATGTACAGACCATGCAAAACAATGTTTCACAAAAAGGCAGTGATGATTTTTACGGGCTAAAAGAATATCAACAAGGTGATTCAGTTAAACAGATACATTGGAAAGCTTTTGCTAAAGGACAAGGCTTATTCAGCAAGCAATATGCAGGGGATAATTTATCCGAATTATGGCTAAATTATCAGCAAACGCCTGGACATAATGTAGAAGAACGGCTAAGCCAGTTATGTCGCTGGGTGATTGATGCAGAAAAACTGGGATTGCAATATGGCTTTAGTATTCCTGGGATTAAATTAGAGCCTGATCATGGACTGATTCATTATGAAAAGTGTTTGCACGCATTGGCATTGTTTTAGATGAAGTTAACACTAAATCAACACACCCTTATTTTTCTATTGCTTTCAATCGGGCTGATTACATTACCGCATATTAACAATATTCCCCTGCCCTTATTTGTTTTTTTCAGCTTGTTATTAATCTGGCGTTTTGTAGCTATTTGGAAGTCTGATTATTTACCCAACAAGCTGTTTGTATTTTTAATAACAGTTTCAGGTCTGATATTACTTTACAACCAACATCAAGGTTTATTGGGGCGAGATGCAGGTACCAGTTTATTTGTCACTGCATTAGGACTTAAATTGCTGGAAATTAACAAGGAAAGAGATTTATATCTGATTAGTTATCTGGCTTTTATTGTGGCAGCATCACAATTTTTATTTCAGCAAAGTATTTTAATGGCAGGCTACATTTTATTTGTTTGCTGCGCTCTACTGGCCACTTTAGTCTCAATTAACAGCTATAAAGCTGAAACAATTCCAGCACTAAAAACGGCTGCAATAATCATTCTGCAAGCACTACCCTTAGCGATTATTATATTTATTCTTTTTCCACGAGTAGAAGCACCTCGGTGGATGATGTTTGATCAGCAATATAGCGCAAGGTCAGGGCTAAGTGACAGTTTAGAGCCAGGTTCAATTAGTCAGTTAGGTATGTCAGATGAACTGGTGTTTAGAGTAAAGTTTGAAGGTGATATACCCTCTCCCAATCAACGCTATTGGCGCGGTCCTGTTTTCTCTTATACCGATGGTAAACGCTGGACGGAGACTAAAAAACTGTTTTTTCATAAATATATGGATAAACCAGTTTATACAGGAAATGCTTATCAATATACTTTGATGATGGAACCTCAGGAAAAAGACTGGGTATTTGCATTAGATATGCCTGTCAGCTACCCACAGCCATTAAAGAAGAATGCGCTTTATCAGTTAATCAATCCTGATAATAGCAATGAGCGTACTGAATATAAAATCAGTTCATACCCTCAATATAATACGGGCTATATTACCAAAACAGAACGTAAGGATAATCTGCAATTACCTGCTCAGCCCTCAGAAAAAATCACAGAATTAGTCACACAACTTCATGGTTTTGATCAGTCGGCTAATATTTTTATTCAATCTGTTTTAGCGCATTTCAGCAATGAAAATTTTTATTACACTTTAATGCCTCCTTTAATGGAGGATAAGCCGATTGAAACTTTTTTATTTGAAAGCCGGTATGGTTTTTGTAGCCATTATGCCACTGCATTTGTCTATTTAATGAGGGTTGCAGGGATTCCTGCAAGAGTCGTCGGTGGCTACCAAGGTGGAGAGCTTAATAAAATAGGGGGGTTTCTGGAAATCAGGCAAGCCAATGCCCATGCCTGGGCAGAGGTTTGGTTGCAGGGTAAAGGCTGGACACGATTTGATCCCACAGCCGCTATTGCACCTGAACGTATTGAACAGGATGTTAATATTGATTTACAAATTGCCACGGGATTGGTTAATTTTACACCTGTTTATGTCAATGCCAGTAAAGCCATGTCATGGATGAAACAAGTAAGGCAAGCATGGCGTAGCGTTGATTACGGCTGGCAACGCTGGGTGATTAATTACACCAGTGCCAATCAATCTAAATTTTTAGATACATTAGGAATACGTTCAATTAAATCAATGGTCTATTGGCTGATGGTAGCTATCGGCCTGATTGCTCTTTGTTTGGCTTTTGTTATTTTAAAAAATAAGCGATCAAAAATAGATAAGGAATTAATGCTGTATCAACAGTTTTGTAAAAAACTCGCTAAAGCAGGCATACATAAACAAAACGGGGAGACAGCAAGTACATTTTCTTTACGCGCTCAGAAGCAATGTCCAGAATTGGCAGATAAAATAAATAAAATAAGCTGTATTTTTATACGTTTACGCTATGAAAAATCATTGGCAGAAGATGATTTTTCTTCTTTCAAACGCGCCGTTACTAGTTTTAAAGTTTAAAATAATGGCATCTACTCGTCCCGTCCTGAACTTGAAAGATGCAGA
>JAGLUC010000390.1 GCA_023134955.1 Methylococcales bacterium
TTCATACGGGCTACTTTTTCATTAATGCGAATACTTTTGGAAGGATTAATACAACGCATCTGTTTGCTTCGAACCTGAGATTTATGCCCATGAAATTCAAGCTATCTACAAATAATCGCAAGCAGGGGCTATAATTACTTTATGACCTAATATACTGAGAGGAATGAGTAATTATGATAAAAAATTACATTCATAGATTAAATAATACTGCCATTCCTGTACGTAACACCAAGGTAGCTAGTCTAAATATTGTTTTTTTAATTTTAGTTGCATTATTAATCGGCTTTTCTAGTGCTATTAAAGCGGACTGCTCAAGTTATAGTGGTCAGATAACTATTAATGAATATAATTTTATTGATAACCATGTTGAGCTTAAAGTATTAAATTCCAGCTTAGTAAGCAACTCTTCAAACTTTAACGGCTGGACGCTTACCATCTTTAACGAGCAAGGAAAAAGTTTTACAAAAAATGTTAGTTCCATATATAGCAGTACAGAAAACAGTTGCGGCACGGATAGTACCTATATAGATATTCCCTTTGACGCTAGTGAAATTCCAGATATTGCTAACACAGTATTAGCTGATAGCACAAATAACATCATTGATGTTTTTAGAGTCAGTAAAAACACGCCTCTAGTCAGCCTTTATTCTGGCTATAACAGCTGCGATATTACTACACTTCCTTATCCCACTGATGCACCTCAGGTTATAGGAAGTGAGCAAAAAGACTACAGTCGCTGGCCAGTTGATGGCACAGGTGTGTGGAGTATTTTAACGAATAGCGGATCTAATTCTGAAAGTTCATTGTGTACAGATAATGATGGCAGTGGACTGGATGCCAGTAACTTTAATTGCCTAGAGCTAGGTGCGAGTAACCCGGCAACCAAGCAGATTTATACAAAGCTGGTAAACACACCTTTTTTGCTCAATATTGTCGCCTTAAAAAACGGCGTTATTGATAAAAAATATAAAAAGTCTGTCACCGTTGATATTATTGATCCACTGACTAGCGGTATTATTACCAGTCAAAGCGTTTCTTTTTCAGGAACGGGTCAGCAAGAACTTAGCTTTACCATTAATGACCCTAATAGACGATTGATGTGTCAAGTCACGCAAGTAGGAAAAACTACAATTATACAAACGACTGATAATTTTTCTGTTCGTCCTATTGAATTTAATCCTGTTAGTTCTAATTTGAACAATACCACGACAACGGGTGCCCCCTCTGCTAAAGCAGGAAGTCTATTCACCCTTAATGCAACTGCAATAGCTAATTACGATGGAACCCCTCTAATTGACAACACTAAAATTGAACCTCATATTAATGCCGTTGCTACAGGCACTTTAACAGGCTCTTTTTCACCTGCTGATACCAGTACAGGGACAGCAACTGGCACATCCTTTAGTTATGATGAAGTAGGAGCATTTCGCTTTGCAGCCGAAGGAGTTTATGACAATAGCTTTACCGCTATTGATCAACCTGATGACTGCACTGCTGGTTTTTCAAATACCTTTGTTGATGGTCAGAAAATTGGCTGTTCTTTTGGTAACCAGGCAGCAACGAATTACTTTGGACGGTTTACGCCTGACCGTTTTAGCTTTATCAGCTCAGCCATTACACCCGCCTGTGTTGCAGGTGATTATTCATATATGGATGAAACCTTTGCTATTAGTTATGCGGTTGAGGCAAGAAATGCTTCAGATGTATTAACTCAAAATTATCATTATCAGGCAATTGCTAGTGAAAATTATGTCAAAGCAACTGATATTGCCATATCAGCCGAGTATATCCCGTCTGGTGCAAGCACTAGCCAAGACTTAAGTAGCCGTATTTCCATGATTTATAACCCAAGTCTTTGGGTTAATGGTCGTTATCAGGTCAGCAATGCCGATGCTGTTTTTAGCCGTATTGCAACTGTTGATGGTGCTTATGATAATCTGGATATTGGTTTAAAAGTGGTTGATAGTGATGGGATTGTGTTATCTGCTCCCGATATGCTCTCCTCAGATAATACTAACCTGGCTTGTACAGCACTTACTTGCCTTGAAAATAAATTGGGTTCAACAAATATTCGCTTTGGACGCTTAAATATGGCTAATTCACACGGTTCAGAATTACTGCCCTTAGCCACGCCTTTATTCACAGAATATTTTAATGGTACTTTTTTTGTTGCTAATAGCGATGACTCTTGTACCAATATTAATTTAGCTCAGTTACAGTTTAATGCAGGTGCTAGTCCTGTAACCATTGGCTCTGGCAGTTCAACAGCCAGCATAGCTAATGCGCCACTGTCATTGGGTCAGGCTGGTTTATCTTTTAGTTCGCCAGGTGCAGGGAATACAGGGTTTATTGATATTAGCAGTGACATTTTTATTGCTTCATTCCCTTGGTTAAGTTTTGACTGGAATGACGATGGTATTTATGATGATGCCCCTACAGCACGCGCTACTTTTGGAGTTTACAAAGGGAATAATAAACAGATTTATTTTAGAGAAGTTTATTAAAAATAAGGTGGGATGGCAGGAGCCAGCTATCGAAGAGTAGCTGTTTTTTTATTGGAAGTGAGCTTTTAACCTCGCCCGAATTGAGGCTAAAGCACCATTTGCTACAGAATGCCCATACCTTTTGGAATAACAAATTTAAACATAGTACCCCCTTGCTCCCTCTTCTCAGCCCATATTTTACCCTTGTGTAAATCAATGATTTCTTTGCAAATAGACAAGCCTAACCCTGTGCCACCACTCTGCGTGGTTGTCTTACTACTTTGAATAAATTTATCAAACACTTCAGTTAATTCATTATCAGGAATACCCAACCCTTCATCTTCAATAGCCAAACAAAGAGCCTGTTCATTATTCAAAGTCTGTTGGCTAATAGTAATATAAATTGATTTATTATTTGGGGTGAATTTAATGGCATTAGATAGCAAGTTGGTCATTACCTGACCAATACGAGCAGAGTCAAATATGGCTACATTATCATCAATAAAATCACTCTTGACCTGTAATTTTTTTTCTTTAATACGTGATTCTTGTTCTGCTAAACAAGACTCGATCACCTGAGATAGATGATGCTTATCCATTTCCATCTTCATATGTCCTGCTTCTAATTTTGCTAAATCCAGCAAATCATTCAGTAAAACTAATAAACGTTCGCCACTTTGATTAATACGGTTAAAATATTTTAATAGTTTGGTTTTTTCTGCTGTCTCAATCTTTTTTACACCCAGGCGAGCAAAACTCAGAATACCATGCATGGGGGTGCGTAATTCATGAGACATATTGGCTAAAAAGTCAGACTTGGCCAGATTAGCTTGTAACGCCTGATCTCTTGCCTCTTGAAGTGCCTGAGTAGTTTTTATGCGTTCGCTAATATCCCGTGCTAAAGCACTAAAAACAAGTTTGTCATTCAATATAAAATAATTAACACTCACTTCTATGGGAATAATATGCCCTTCTTTATCAAAATATTTATCTTCAATGGTTTTTATTTCACCTAGTTTAAATTTATTCCATTTGGTTTTTAGCTCAATAAGTGTCAGAGATGAAATATCAACAACTGACATATCTAATAATTCTTCTCGGGAATATCCCAGCATATAGCAACTATGCCAATTAACGTCCAGAATATTGCCATCAAAATCATGTAGAAAATAAGCATCTGCTGTCTGGTTAATAAGGCGCTTAAAATGAGAATGTAAAAATTTAAACTTTTTTACATTCTTTTCAGCTTTATTATGTTGTAACATCAAAAAAAACAACAGACCAAATAGAATAGTGCTTGGAATAGGCCAGCTTTGTATATAACTATAGAAGGCCTGTTTTTTTTTCATTTCAAAATCATTAACTAAAGAAGAGCTAGGATAAAACTCAAATTTCCAGTGCTTATTGGCAATAGGCAAGGTTTTTTCATGGTAAAAAAGAGCATGTTTGTCCGTCCTGTTTTGATTCTCAGTTGTTATAAACACTTTCTCATTGTTAATAATTTCACTTAAATTGAGCAGTGCTTGCTCATCTAAATTAAATCGTTGTCGAGTATAGTCACGTACATCATCCATACATAAAACTGCTTCAACCAGCCCCAGTAACGAACCTTCTTTGTAGATGGGGAAAAAAATTAAAATGTTTTTTTGATTATTCTGGATGAAGGTAAGCGGTGAACTAATGACAAATTTGTGCAGTATATTTATTTGATTTATAGCGGCGAGTGCTTCAGGAAAAGATGAAGAGTCCAGCCCTAATCTGTTTTTATTGGTTTCAAAAGGCTCTATATAGTGGATGGGGTAATAAATAGCTTTGTTGCGAGCGCGTGTGGTTTGATGATTGTCTGTCTTTTCCAGAATAGTAAAACCATCAAAGCCTTTGGAGCGCATATTTTTCTCATACCCCAGCCTTTGTTTATCACTGATTTTAGGTAACCAATTAAGTACCCATATTTCTGGATGATGCTTTAAAACAACCTTGGAAAAATCAGCAAACTCTTTACGACTGACAAATTGACTACCGTAATAAAATGCCTGTAAAGACAATGCAACATCTAAATTAGTATCTAGCGTTTGCTTAAGCGCATTAAAGTATTTTTCTGATGCTTGCTCAAATGAAAATAAAGTATTGTGGTGTAGTTTTGTTAGCGTATTTTGGTACGCAAAATACGATAACAAATTAATACTAAAAAAAGACAACAGTAAAAGTGAAATTTGTAAGTTAAGTTTCATTTTTATTCATCAATAAAATTAACTTTTGTTTTAACTGGCAAAGACCTTCTTCAAAATATCGCTTGTTCTGGCTGCTGGGTTATTACGAATTCGTTTTTCTTCTATAGCAATATATTTGAACAATCCATCAAGCGATTTATTAGTCACATATTGATCCAGATTAAGATTACGCTCAGCCATAATGCCACCTAAAAAAGGCATTGCTTGATTAGTCAGGTTTTTGTAAGCAGCCGTTACCCCCGTTTTATTAGTCGCCTTACTAACAATGGGCAAAAACCGTTGGCTTAACGAGTTACTCGATACTCTACGAAAATACTGGGTCGCTGCGTCATCAGTACCACTCAAAATATTCATCGCATCCTTAATGCTCATTAACCGAATAGCATTTGCTAATATTTTAGCTGCTTCTGGTACTGCTTTTTCAGCGGCCTGATTCATGGTCATTTCAAAAGAATCAACATAATGTCCCTGTCCTAAAGCTCTAGCTGTCGTCCCAATATTTTTAATTGAGTCAGGCATAGCAATTTCAACCAATTTATTACCATTAAATCCACCAGGCTTGCCTAAAGCATTAATCGCTGATTCCGCCCCATTTGCCAGAGCTTCCTTAAGACCAGAAACAACCTCACTATTTGACAAAGCAGAGTTAATAACATCTCCACTTAGGCCATATTGTGATGCGCTATTAAGTGTACTATTAACAATGTTTTGCCATTCCCCAGTTTGAGCACAAGACATTAGCGACAAGGCTGCAATAGCCATTATTACACTGCTTTTTATTTTTAACATTTGCATTTCTCTTTAAATATGGAATCATTTTTGATACAGGAACATAATTAATACTTAATGATCAGAGTGCATATTACTCACTGTTAACTATTATAGCGTTTGTTATATTAATCGTTCCAAATGTATTCGCAGTAATGAAAAAGTAGCCCGTATGAAGTTTACCTAATACGGGGAGCCGATGACTTGAAACCCCATATTACACTTCGTTTCATACGGGCTACAATATGCTTTTAATAAAACAGTATCAAAACATCCCACCAGAACTTTTTGGACGATTAATAACTAATTGACTATCTTAGTAAAAACACTGATTTTGACTTTTACTTTTACAATGTTCCAATCACAATGATTTTTTATGTTGTTATAGATGGAACTCTATTTATTCTGTATAGTCGCAAGTCTGACATTTAGTATTCTATATACTAACAACATTGTTGTTGAAGTAATAGTTATCTAAATTATGCGTCTGTTTTTTGATACCCAAAACAACAAATACCCTTATAACTATAATCAATTTAAAACTAAGGAATGATCATGAAAAAAACAATAAAAACACCTATAGCTGCAGCTATAGGAACTGCTGTTGTTTCTACTTTTACAACAACTGTTAATGCAGAAACCAACCCATTTTCAATGACAGAATTATCAGATGGCTATATGCAAATTGCGCAATCTGATGGCTCAGCCAACTATACTGTCAAACCATGGGGTAAAAAAGCCAATGAAGCATCCTGTGGTGAAGGTAAGTGTGGTGGCATGATGAATGGCGACAAAATGAAAAAAGGCATGGAAAGCTCTTGTGGAGCCATGATGAAGGGTAAAGAAGGCTCCTGTGGTGAAATGGATAAAGCCTCTAAAAAATCATCGGAAGGCAAATGTGGCGAAGGTAAATGTGCTGGCATGATGAGTGGCAATAAAATGAAAAAAGGTATGGAAAGTTCTTGTGGCTCAATGATGAAAGGCAAAGAAGGTGCTTGTGGTGAAATGGACAAAAGCAGTGAAATGTCTTGCGGTGGGATGATGAAAAAGATGAAGGGCATGAAAGGTGGTGATATGTCTTGTGGCGCGATGATGGATAAAATGAAAGGCGGTGAAATGTAATGTGGTTCTAAAGTTGATCCAGCTAAAGCATCTGGAAATTAGTCTCTATCAGTTCTTGTTCCTCTCCTGCTCACTCTGCGTAGAAACAAGAGTTTTATCTAGGCTGTCGATAACACCACTTTTTATAATTTACTTTTGGATGCTCTTTATTGGAAGCGAGACTTTAGCCTCGCATGATTCGGGCGAGGCTAAAGCCTCACTTCCTAAAAAAATACTATGTTATTAAATCCAAAAACCAGAAATAGTTAATGTTAATAATAAAGGTTATTTCGACAGCTTGGTTTTAATCCCCCTTCAAATTAAGCCTATCACATTCATTATTAATAGAGGTATCTAATGGATTCAGTCAAAAATTTAGTTCATCATGCAGGTCTTGGATTACGCCGTTCTTTTCTAACAGAAATTGTTGCGACAGCCCCCGAAAACATAGGTTTTTTTGAGGTTGCTCCCGAAAACTGGATGACTATTGGAGGAAAACTGGGCAAACAGTTTAGATCCATGACTGAGCGCTTTGACTTTATCTGCCATGGCTTATCTTTATCTATTGGAAGTACTGACCCACTTGATGAGGAGTTTGTAGCTAATGTTAAAAAGTTCATGCACAGTCACCAAATTAAATTTTACAGTGAACACCTCAGTTATTGCAGTAATCAGGGTCACTTATATGATTTAATGCCCATCCCCTTTACCTCAGAAGCTGTTTCACATGTGGCTAAAAGAATCCGGCGGGTACAGGATATTCTTGAGCAAAAAATAGCCATTGAAAATGTTTCATACTATGCTGCCCCTGGGCAAGAAATGGATGAAATTGATTTCTTTAATGCGGTTATTGAAGAAGCCGATTGTGATGTGCTGATTGATATTAATAATATCTATGTCAATAGCGTCAACCATGGTTACGACGCAGAAACTTTTTTACGCGCTATCCCCTCACATCGCATTGCTTATGCGCATATTGCAGGGCATTATGTTGAAGCTGATGATTTTCTGGTTGATACTCATGGTGCTGACATCATTGATCCCGTATGGAAATTATTAGCTAAAGCCTATGAACTATACGGTGTATTTCCTACCTTGCTTGAACGTGATTTTAATATCCCGGATCTAACTGTTTTATTAAAAGAAGTGGATGCCATTCGTTCCATTCAAAATGCCTGGACTAATCAGCATCAACAAAAAACTGCATGAAAGTTGATTTTAAAGCCAAACAGCAAGAGTTCTCTGCCTATATAAGAGACCCCTCAAATAACCCGCAACCCGCTGATGTTAGTCAACAGCGAATGAATACTTATCGAGAATTGTTTTTTAATAATATTGATAGTTTTTTAAGTAGCAATTTTCCTGTCATAAAAACCATTTTAAATGATCAACAATGGTTTGAACTGGTGCAAGATTTTTTTTCTAAACACCCTTGCCAAACCCCTTATTTCTCAGAAATTCCTGAAGAATTTTTAGAATATCTACAAAATGAACGGCAAAATAATGCTGACTATCCTTTTTTACTGGAACTGGCTCATTATGAATGGGTGGAAATGGCTCTTTCTATTGCTAAAGATGAAATTACTGCAAATACAGCTGAGTTTATAAATGATATATCTCAACAAACTATTGCCCTGTCACCATTAGCCTGGCCTTTGGTTTATCAATTCCCTGTTCAACAAATATCCCCTGAGTTTTTACCTGAAATAGCCCCTAAAGAGCCTAGCTATTTATTGGTTTATCGTAACATTGAAGATGAAGTCCATTTCCTACAAACTCCAGCCATCACTTTCAGATTATTACAAATACTGCAAGAAAATAAAGCAATGAGCTGTGAGGATTGTTTGCAACAAATAGCCCAGGAGTCAGCCCATCCTGAGCCTGAAACAATCATAGCGGCTGGGTTAAAGATTATTAAAGATTTAGCAGAGAAAAATATTATTCTTTATGCCATTACAGAGGGATGATTTTATAGCAGCTTGCTTATCTGAGAGCGGATTTCGGCAACTGCTCCTGTCACATCTTTTAATTTCAATGCATAAGGTTTAAACCTTCGTCTTTCAGGCGAACGATTTCATCTATGATACTTTTGTGTGAGCGAGAGATTCTTAAACGTAAAGAGTATATAACCGATGCTATTCTAAATAGATGTATTTATTGAGTATAAACCAGCATTGTGTTTTTTGTGACTTAGGTTTTAGGTTTTAGGTTTTTAAAAATAGAACGTATAATTGCATTAAAGTTACATGGCTATTAACAATTAACCAGAGAGTTCTTGTTTATTGGAACTGAGGCTTTAGCCTCGCATGAGCTGAGCGAGACTAAAACCTCACTTTCTAGTTTAAAACAATTAAATCTTGGATTAAGCTGTGGTAAGTTCATAGTCATGTAAGGTTGTTTACAAATATATAGATAGGATTGGTTTTGGCAGAGAAAATAATTCGCATTGCAACACGTAAAAGTCCTTTGGCCTTATGGCAGGCCGAGCATGTGGCAGCAAGGCTGGAACAGGCTTTTCCAGAAGTGAAAACAGAATTGGTTAAGATGGTGACTAAGGGTGATAAAATTCTGGATGCGCCTTTGGCAAAAATAGGCGGTAAAGGCTTGTTTGTTAAGGAGTTAGAGCAGGGCATGCTGGATGGTTTTGCTGATATAGCGGTGCATTCCATGAAGGATGTTCCTGTTGAATTTCCTGAGGGGTTGCATCTGGCGGCTATTTTAAACAGGGAAGACCCAACCGATGCATTTGTATCTAATAAGTATAGTTCCTTGGATGATTTGCCAGCTAATGCAAAGATTGGAACGTCTAGTTTAAGACGGCAGTGTCAGATAAAAGAAAAATTTCCTGATGCTGAAATTTTATCTTTAAGGGGCAATGTCAATACTCGCTTGGCTAAGTTAGATGCTGGCGAATATGATGCAATTATTTTGGCATCGGCAGGGTTAAAACGCTTAGGTATGGGGGATAGAATTACGGCTTGTCTGGATACATCAATCAGTTTGCCAGCTATTGGGCAAGGCGCGGTCGGTATTGAGTGTCGGTCTGATGATGTTGAAATTAATCAATATTTAAAGGCTTTATGTGACGAACAAACCACTATTCGCGTGACTGCTGAGCGAGCTATGAATGAGCGATTGAATGGTGGCTGCCAGGTGCCTATTGCAGGGTTTGCTGAGATTAAAGAGGATCAATTATTCATGCGAGGATTGGTGGGTTCACCTGATGGATCAATTCTTTATCGGGCAGAAAGACAGGGTGGTCTGTCTGAAGCGGAGTCAATTGGGCAGGCGATTGCTGATGATTTATTGGCTCAGGGCGCTGATGAAATATTGAAGGCTTTATATTAGTGAAAAATATTTTAGTCACACGACCTGAACATCAGGCTGAAACATTGTGTGGCTTAATTGAACAGCAAAACTGGAATGCTGTTCGTTTCCCAACATTAGAGATTGTTGCTGTTGATAATGACTTAGTCAGGCAGCAACTTAAACAGATACAAGATTATCAATGGCTGATTTTTATCAGTACTAATGCAGTAAATTTTGCAGTTAACTTGAACAATGGCAAAATAGACTGTTTTAAACAAGTGGCTATAGCTGCGGTTGGTAAATCAACTGAAAAAGCACTGCACACAGCAGGGTTGGTTGTTGACCTGGTTCCAGAGCAATCTTTTAATACAGAAGGTCTATTAGCCAGTAATGAAATGAACTCTATAAAAGATCAGTCTTGTTTGATTGTTCGGGGTCAAGACGGTCGGGAAACCTTGGCTCAGGTGTTGCGTGAGCGTGGTGCAAAAGTGGATTATCTGGAAGTTTATAAAAGAAAAATTCCTGAGTATAGTCATGTTGCTATCACAAGCTTGTTGAAACAGGGAAAGTTAGATGCAATAACCATAACAAGTGGGAATGCCTTGAAAAATTTGTTGGCGATGATCAATAATGAATTACATGATAAGCTACTAACTGTACCTTTAATTGTGATTAGTGAAAGAATTAAGGTTTTAGCAGAACAATACCAATTTAAACAGATTGCTGTGACGGATAAACATGGGGATGCAGCAATTATTGATACAGTAAAAATGAGTCTTTATTAAGGAATCTCTGATTAAGTTGATTAGAATTTAGCGCAGAAAAAACTGTCGCTATTTTTCACGAAGTGAGAAGTAATAGTCATTCTATTGCTCCGATCTTGGTGGAAAATATCGGCAGTTTTAGCAAGCTAAAAATAATTGGACTTGATCAGAGGTTCCTTAACAACTCAGAAATTAGTTAACGGGGAATACAGTGGCCGAAGAATTAAAACAAGCAGTAGCGGAGAACCAGCCTGTTCAAAACCAAGCTGTACAAGAAAAACAAAGCAAGTCTTATGCTGGGTTTGTTTTTGGTGTGATTAATTTTATTTTGATTCTTTTGGTAATGGGTGCAGGTTTTTATTTGTTTCAAGAAATGAAAGATGAGCAGCGCCAGCAAAGTGATGAAATATCTAAAGATGATATGAGGGGAATTGAAGCTAGTAAGCAATTTAATACTTTTCAAACTCAATTGACCACAATACAAACACAAATTGCTACTTTTAGTGAAGAAATGGCAGGGAAAGATAATCATTTTACTAAAACACTGGCAGATTTTTCACAGCTTCATACTGAAAAACTAGAAGCAACGCGAAAAGATTTAACGGATGAAATTGCTCAATTAAAACGTCAGCTAGGTAAAACCAGAGGTGACTGGTTAATTGCAGATGCAGAATATTTACTAAGTGTAGCTAATCAAAGACTCCATTTAGTAGGTGATGTTAAAACAACACGCTTAGCATTAGAAGCCGCTGATCAAAGATTAAGGGAAAGCGGAGATACTGCAGCATTTAAAGTGAGAAAACAGCTTGCTAAAGAAATTGCCGGGTTACGGGGTGTAAGTTTGCCAGATGTGGTAGGTGTATACGCAGCAATAGAAACATTAAAGGATAAAGTCGTTAAATTAGCGGTATTACTGCCTTATGCAGGGAAACCTTTAACAGAATCAAAACAAGTTCATGCACATGAGCAAGAGCAAGATGCTGATCATGGTCTATTAAGTTCAGCACTACAGATGCTGGAAGGTTATGTGACAGTCAAACATTCAGATCAGCCTATCACAAAAATATTGACTGAAGAAGAAGTGGTTTTTATTAGAGAGCAACTTAATATTAAACTGGAAATGGTGAAAATTGCATTAGTGCAGCAGAATGACACTTTGTATAAATCTGGAATAAGCGATGCCAGGCGTTGGTTGAATAATAATTTTACTAAAAATACTTCTGCTAAAGGCTTTTTAACAGAATTAGATAAATTAAAGGCGATTGAAATTCGTAGTCAGTTTCCAGATATTAGTCAATCATTAAAAATGCTAAAAGATATTACTAAGCTGAGAATAGAAGTGGATAAGGCGAAAAGTAAGCCTGTTGATAAAGTCTCAACTGATAAAGCCATAGTTGCCCCCGCATCTTAAAAGAGAGTATTGATATGAAAAAGATTATTTATTTTCTGATACCTTTTTTTGTTTTGGCTGCAGCCATTTTTTTTATCCAGAGCTGGCTGGAGCAGTACAATGATGCTGGTTATGTGCTGATCGGTTTTGGACATTGGTCATTAGAAACTACTCTGGTAGTTTTTGCAGTTACTCAACTGCTCGCTTTTTTTATTTTGTACGTGTTTTTTCGATTTTTAGGTGGTTTAATTCGATTACCAGGAAAAATAAAAAATAGAAGTAAAAATATTAAATTCAATCGTTCTCAAGAAGCCTTGATTTCTGGCTTAGTTGATTCGGCAGAGGGTAATTGGGAAAAGGCTGAAAAAATCTTGATTAAACATGCCGCTAATAGTGGCGCACCTTTATTGCATTATTTAACAGCCGCTAGAGCCGCACAATCTCGTGGCGCGATAGAAAAAAGAGATGAATACCTTAGAAAAGCAACAGATCAGTCAGGTGAAACAGATATAGCAGTAGGGTTAACTCAGGCAGAATTACATTTGTCATCAAATCAATTTGACCAGGCACTGGAAACACTGACTAAATTACAGTCGATGAATTCGAGTCATGCCAGTGTTTTAAAATTATTGCATCAGACTTATCGGCGTGTGGGTGACTGGGATAGTATTCGCCAATTAATTCCGTCATTGCATAAGAATAAAGTATTACTAGAGGCTGAAGTTAAATTACTGGAAAGTGAAGCCATTAGCCGCTTATTAAAGCAAGCTGCTGATAAAGGTGATGCTGGTGAAATTCAAGCTCTTTGGGATACAGTGGCAGATCATATTAAATCTGTTCAGGGCATCGCTGCTATTTATTTTGCCGCGATGATTGCGGCAAATGCGGGGGAGAAAATAGAGGCTGATATTGTTAAAGCTATTTTGAACAACTGGGATGAAACCTTGCTTGTACTTTATGGCAATATTGCATCAGCAGATTACCAGAAACAATTGCAAACAGCAGAACAATGGCTGTCTATTCATTCAGGAAGTGCGATTTTATTACGAGTGCTGGGAAAAATTAGTATTAAATGTCAGCAAATGGAAAAAGCAGAGCAATATTTAACAAAAAGTGTCGGTATTGAGCCTACAGTCGCAGCCTATCAATTATTAGGTGATGTATTGATTGAGAAGGGTGATAAAGATAAAGCCAGTGAAAGCTACAGAAAAGGACTGGAATTAGCATCAACAGAAGTGGTTAATCGCGTTGAAGGTATTTCAGATTAGTCTGAGCTACTACAGGTAAGTCCATAGTCATAACAAATTCTCCGAATATCTTTACTTGTATTGCCGATATTCATTTGGATTAATCTGGTGTTTATTTAGCTTGTTGTAGACAGCTCTAGTTGATATTTCCATGCAAGTGGCAATTTTTTTAATATTGCCTTGATATTGTTGTAAGGCATCTTTTAAAAATGCCTGTTCTACATTATCAATTGCTTGCAGCTTTTGTTGTTTCCAGTTAATAAGCTTGTGATTGGGTTCATCAAGATCCAGGTTTAATTCTGTTATTTCTAAGCCCTTGGTAAATAAAAGACTACGCTCTAAAGTATTTTCTAATTCTCGAACATTGCCAGGCCAATGATAAGTGCGAATTTTTTGCATAGCCTGATGACTGACTGATACCACTGTTTTATTATGTTTATGACTCATTCGTTGTAAAATTAATGTGACTAAGGCTGGTAAATCATCAGGTCTTTCATTCAGAGAAGGTATTTTTAATTTAACAACATTAATTCGGTAGTATAAATCTTTACGGAACAGGTTTTGATCTACTTTGCTTTGCAGGTTGGCGTTGGTTGCAGAAATAATGCGTAAATCGACCTGTATTGCTTGTCTTCCACCTACTCTTTCCAGCTCGCCTTCTTGTATCACTCTGAGTAAACGAGTCTGAGCTGCGGGTGACAAGGAATCTATCTCATCCAGAAATAAAGAGCCACCCTCTGCTCTTTCAAAAAACCCTTGATGAACTTCTATAGCCCCAGTAAATGCACCTTTTTCGTGACCAAATAAAACGCTTTCAAGTAAACCTTCTGGGATGGCACCACAATTGATGGGGACAAAAGGTTTGTTACAGCGTTCACTCATGGCATGTATGGCACGCGCTACCAACTCTTTCCCAACCCCTGTTTGTCCTTGAATTAAAATGGTTGCTGAAGTAGGCGCAACTATTTCTATTGATTGCAATACTTTTTTCATCATTTCAGAGTGGGCAATAATCACAGGCGGCTGGTTTTTTTTAACCTGTTTCTTACTCTGTTTGCGCCAGATTTTTAGCATGCTTTGTTCTATTCGTGAATGCAATGCATCAAAATCTTTCTTGTCTATATTGTTATCACTATCATTTTTATATTCAATGCCTTGTCTACTTTTTGCAGTTTCTGGATTTAGGTGAATATAAACTTCACAACAACCATCATGCTTGGCAATACTTTTAACTATTTCAACTTTGGCATAATCAAAATTACGGGCAGCAATCCCACCAAACACACTGGATGTCATGCCGCATAATTCGGGAAAATTGACTACTTTTTCACCAAAAGGACAGCTACTATTACACACGGTAATAGTATCCTGAGTACTTGAAGATAATGAAAAATTTCCACCTATATTATTTTTAAGCCCTAAAATTAATTCAATATAACTTTCTATATCTAGTTGGTTGTTTTTTTTGCCTTTATCTGAACGGTAAATTTCTTCAAAAAAACAACCTGCTGTTTGCGCGATTTGCTTAATTAGTTGCTGACATTGCTCTTGACCCAATTGCTCGCTAGCATGCATCAGTTCAATAATGAAGGTTTGTAAAAAAATAGTCGGGGTTAAATCAGAAAGAGATA
>JAGLUC010000391.1 GCA_023134955.1 Methylococcales bacterium
CATCGCGTACAGGCTAAATACGATAAACGGCATACGATGTTGGGTATTTTGTTGATGATTTGCACGACGGCAACGGGAACTAGTTCATTCATCAAGCTTGGAGAGTCACAAGAAATGGTAAGTGCTCTTATTATTATCTTTACTCTAACCGCTGGGGTTCTCGCAGGTATTCAAACTTTTCTCGATTTTAAAACGCTAGGCGAGCAACATAAAGTAGCAGCAAGTTTGTGGGAGGCTCTTCGCTGGAAGGCAGAGCGTATATTAGCGACAACGCAATTAGAGGAAACTGTTGAGGGGGGAGTGCTAGAGACATTTGAGAAGGAGGTCGAAGAGGCGCGGAAACAATCTCCTACAATACATAACGACCATTGGGATGAAGCAGCGGGCGCCTTTAAACCGAGCACTATCGAGTAGCTCGAAAAATGTTTCCAGTGAGCATGATGATATATACCGTTAGTTCAACTAGAAAAAGGTTGTAAAAGGGCTGGTGAATTAGAGGGTGTGGAGAATCAAATGATGATTAATTTTATAAACTGGTTAAGTGAAAGTCTAGTGTCCCCTTTAGTCCCGATTAAAAATCCTGAAAAAATTATTGGTAAAGAATAGCTCAATTGACGATCTTATACGCAATTTTGACAGAGCTTCGCACTGTATAGAATGGCATGTTAGCAAGATGTTAGGCTTTACCTATGTTTATTATTTATAACAATTAAGGAGAGATAAAATGAAGTTGTTTTCTATGATAAATAGATTATTTATCCCGCTGTTTTTATTGCTTGCGCTGGTGTTTTTAAATGGGTGCACAACTGTTCTTGTGTCACCATCTGATGAAAAATTAGTAACTGATACTGAAGCGTTTTACAAAAAAGCGGCAGGGATGATTGAAGATGGCAGAAGTGTAAGTCCACTAAAAGATGATGATCGTGCCAATATTGCAAACCTAACCGACCATAAAGGGCATTTCACAAAATTTGAGAGTAAATACAATGAGCTTATTATCGACACAGAAGCTTTAATATTAAGAGCAATGGCTAGTGATGGAAAAATTGACTCTACAGGCCATGCGTTGCAATCAAAAATATCGGAAATGATAGAGAATGCTATTCCATCAAAATGCCAGGAGTTATCAGTTGGTTTCTCTAAGACCAGCTTAACCGCGAAAAACTACGTTGATTTAAAATGCATAGTTCTTAAATGGAAAGGTCAGCACTCTGATATGAAGTTAACAAAAAACACTCAAATTCTTAAAAAAGCTAACTGGGAAGGCAGAAAATTAACTGTTTTTAATGCAGTTTTGGCAATTCAAAAAGCAGAAGGATTTAAACAACAAAAAACAAAACTAGAGGGAATTGAATAATGGCAACTATTAATGGTGTGAATTTTGAAAGCGTTATTGATGATGCTGTAGAAGCAGCTGAAGCAGTCGTTACCGATAATTGGGATGAGGTAAAAGAAATTGTTAAAAACATAGGCGAAGGACTAACTAATGATATTTCCTTTGTTGCTAAAAAAAAGACTTCAGGTGAATTTAATGAAGATGATGCGAAAGTATTTATGGATGATCAAAAAATGTTAGCCCGCATAAGATTACGGTCTGTAGCAATAATAACGTTGCAACTTGCAGAGAGAATATGGAATGCAATTGCTAATGTATTTAGAGCTGCTACCAATAAAGCCCTAGGGTGGGAGATACTGTAAATGCAGCATATTAATATCTTTATTCAGGCTGTTAACTGTTTCATTTCTTCATGTAGTTAACAAGTTCCGGTTATGGAAAAGAATATGCCGAATAAATTGGTGACAAATATAGGTGTGCTATGTCTAAGA
>JAGLUC010000392.1 GCA_023134955.1 Methylococcales bacterium
CAAGATTAAACTTGACGCTCTAACGCCTGCATCACTTGACGTAAAAAGTGGCGCATTTTTTGCCTTAGCAAAAAAAGTGACGCTTTTTACGGTCAAGTGGATGCGATTGTTAGGGCTTTTGATTCCACGATATATCTACCTTGCGATGCTGAGAAATGCAGTCACGAAGATATAAATTTATAAGGCTTTGGTAAGGTACACCTGAATCCTCAGCCATACCCTTGAAATAATCAATTACATCCTCACCCAATCTCATTGTTACTGGCTTTTTGAGTTTTGATGCATAGGGATTTTTACGTGATTTCATTTTAGATAAATCATATTCTTTTTTCATTAGCCTTCACCTGTATAGAGCTGGCGCTCTTTTGCTGTTGCTTTTCGGGCGGAGATAATTCGAATGACATTGCCAGAATCTTGCTCACAATGACAAATAAGGAGAATCCTTGACTGGTTACTGTGCCCTAGAATAAGAAACCTATCTTCTACTTCCGAATTCTCATCATCAAAGAACTGAATAGCAAATTCATCATAAAACACCGACTTAGCCTCTTCAAAGCTAACTCCGTGTTTCTTTCTATTTGATACTGCTTTAGTTGTATCCCATTCAAACTCAATCATAAATACATTGTATGTACATTTGAGATAATGTCAAGCAACCATAACGGCTGAGATGTGGTGCATCTTTTTGCGCCATCATGCAAGCAATTTGTTATGCTTTTTACGCAATATATAAATGAGAAACATCTAGCTCTTTACGGTGCTGCTCAGCTTGCCAAAGATCATATTGTGTTTGTTGATTTAACCAGCTTTCAGAAGATGTATTAAAAGCTATAGATAAACGAACTGCCATTTCAGGGCTAATACCTGCTTTACCATTAAGGATGCTTGATAATGTTTTACGACTAATACCAAGACCTTTAGCAGCATCAGTTACAGTTAAACCCAATGGCTCTAGACATAGCTCTTTTATAACTTCACCTGGATGTGGGGGATTGTGCATTAACATAAT
>JAGLUC010000393.1 GCA_023134955.1 Methylococcales bacterium
TCGTCGAAGCTGTTTAATTTCAGCTTCATCTAAAGGCTTATGCTTTTGTATCTTATCCAGTAACATAATATGTTCAAGTGCCAAGGTAGGCATCTGGGCGAGCTTTCTGGCGTAGTTAATATCCAATACTTTGCCTGTAATGGAAACTTTTACTTGCTCATTAATCAAGGTATATTCGGGTAAAGGGAAGTACTTCTTACTCTGAATTGTAAACATGCGTTTAATGCCACTGCCAATGGTATCAATCATATTAAGATTAACCATTGCATTAGATAAAAAATGGTTACGGTACTTAGATTCTGGTGCATCTGTATTAATGACGTTTTCGACAGATTCAGGAATAAACGCACCAACATTTGAAAAGGTTAGAGTGCTCTCCTCACTTTCAATCACGTTAATTTTTCCACCTAAGGAATAATCTTGATGCACAATACAATTATTGAGTGCTTCTCTGATAATATAAGGGGCGTAACAATCAACCTCTTCAGGAAACAGCGAGCCATCAGGCAGGTAACGGTATTTTAGGTTTCTTATTTTGTTATAAACCTCTTCAATACTTAGCAGAAAAGGGCAACTAAAATGCGCATAGTCTTTTTCTATATTATCCCTATCTTTAAGAATCCACGTTATTTTTGCCACCGCCGGGCTTATAAAGTGCTCAGATTCAGACTTACCTAAAAGAATTATCGCTGTGCGTGTCATTTTTCCTTTAATACACAGCTTAGCTTTGTTTAAAAAAGTAAGGTCATCCCACTGCTTAATATCGTCTGCCAAATTAGGATTTTTTACCGTATATAATTCTCTGGCTTTTAAAATAGCCTCTTCTGACAAGTCGCTAATATTCGCTTTTTCACAAAGCCCGATACTCCAATCATTATCCAAGCCTTGTTTTCTTATGCGCTCTATTTCTTCAATATTTAAAGGGTTAAGCGCTTCGCCATCACGACCGAAATAATGCCCTTCCCAAGCAATGGGCAGTCCTCGGGGTGCAGGAGGGATTTGGAATAAAATCACTCTGCCTTCTGGTGTATTAAGCGCGTATATTTCTTTAAAGGTAAGTCGATGTGTTGTTTTATTTGCTATCTCTTCTTTTAAACTATGAAGAGTAGCAGAACTTGACCTGTAGTTTGTTCCAGTAATGTTTTTGTCTTTATCTTTAACGCCAAAAATTAGCCATGCATCCTGTTTCCCCATAAGGTTTGCTTCATTAGATAAAGCACTAAAATACTTGCCTAGTTTCTTAAAGTCATAATTACTCTTTGCTTCTTTAAACTCTAAAACTTCGGATTCAAAACCCTTTGACAGGAGATAATCTAATTTAGTTTTAATATCCATTATTGCCGTTTCTCCTTTTCAATCATTTCTTCATACAACTTAAATAAATACTCAAGGCGTTCTTCATCGCTTTTAAAAGGCTTTTTGCGATAGCATTGCTCTACTGCTAAATCCATTTCATGGTGGGCTAGTCGTAAACCTTCGGGCATTTTATCGGGGTCGTATAATTCTGCCATGGTTTTTTCTGAGTGTTTTTCGCGCTCATCCTGCACATTGAAAACATGGTCTTCTAGGGTGGTTTTTTGGGCTTCGCTAATTTCTGGGAAGGGGAAGGTGTTGTAGCACAGGGCGGAGGAATAGCGGTAATCGGTTTTAAGGCGACCTGCTACGGCGCGTACCCATGTCATGTGAATTCGGGAGGAGATTATGGAAAATACCCAAGGTTCTGGGTCGTAGATGGCTTGAGCTGAGTCGAGAATTATTGTGTCATTTTCAAGAAAACCTATTGGAATATAATGCCTTCTTTCAGACGAAACCCTTGGAATAATAATAGAGTTTTGTTTACCATATCTTGCTTCAGCAAAACGATGCGGTATATCTGCCTTAGCTTGGGTTGCTTTCTTCTTGCTCGATAAACGAAACTCTCGTACTTGTTCCATGCGCTTATTTACGTCTTTAATAGATTTAGCTAATTTCAAATCTTCATTCTCTATCCAAACGCAAAAACGATGCTTATCGTTAATGAATTCTGATGAACCAACAAGCTTTTTTATAAATACATTTGCTTTTGGCGAAGTTTCTAGTAAAGCATTCTGTTCTTGTAGATTAAGTAATAAAAAGCCACCATCTACTGCGCCATTGCCACGTAACATTGTAGATATTTTTGAAAGTGGTGATGTCCGCTTAGAAATTGTTATATTCCTACCACTTGCTAAGTACGGATTTATATTCTTAACAGTATTAGATAATCCACCATTAAATATTAACTTCGGTAATATTGATAAATTTCTTACCCCAACAATCACACAAGTAACTCCCGCATTACCTTTAGCATTATTAGTCCATTTGAATGACTGATAAGCAAAATCCATCTCAAGGTTCATATTAAAGATATGAGGCCACAATAATGCAACTTGCTCTCCCTGATTGATAGAGTTTGTAGAAACAAATGCAAATTGAGCATTAGAATTAACAATGTATCTTGCACCTAATAAAAACCAGCAAGCAATATAATCAAGACTTTTAAATTTAGTTATTCGTCTAAAGACTAAAGCTAAATCATCTTTTTGTTTAGGTGACTGAAGGCTATACCCCAAATAAGGCGGATTCCCCAAAATATAAATTTCAGCCCCGTCATCTTTAGGACAAACCCCCTCCCAGTCCAACCGAGTCGCATTACCACAAACAATATGCCCACCTTCCTGCAAAGGCAAGGTCGGTTTAGCCATACCAAAGACAGATTTAAATGCCAGATTCATTTGATGCTCTGCTAACCAAAGTGAAAGCTTGGCGGTTTCATGGGCAAAATCATCCAGTTCTATGCCGTAAAACTGGGTGAGGCGAATACCTGAGATAGCGATATTCCATTGATTGGGATTAATTTGTCGCAGCTGTTCAAAAATTTCAATTTCTACTTTGCACAGTTCTTTATAGGCAATAATCAGAAAATTACCCGAACCACAAGCTGGATCAAATAAACGTAAATGGTAAATCCTCTCTAATAGTTTAGTGAGTCTTTTCTCATGACCATCGGCTTTTTCTAACTGCTGTTTTAAGTCATTTAAAAACAGTGGTTCAATCACCTTCATAATATTCGCAACCGAGGTATAGTGCATCCCTAAGCTACCACGCTGGTCGCTGTGTACCACCGCTTGCATCATCGAGCCAAAAATATCAGGGTTAATTTGCTTCCAGTTTAATGTGCCTGAATTGATGATTAGCTTACGTGCTTTGGCATTTAGCTTGGGTGCAGGGTGATTCGCTGCAAACAGACCACCATTCACATAAGGAAAGTCTTTTAAATAAGTGGGTTCATGATGGCGATTTTTAACATTAAGCACTTTAAACAAGGCATTAAGATAGTCTTGGCAGTCACTGCCATCTTCGTGAGTATGTGAGGCAATAGCATTGGTAAACTGGTCGTCATCAAAAATACCGGTATCTTCGGCAAAAAAGCAGAATAATAAGCGTGATAAAAAGATATTAAGTTCGTGCCGCTCTGCATCAGTTTCTATATGATTATCTTGAATAATAATATCGTATAACTGCGCCAATTTTTCAGCGGCTTTAACATCAGCAAGGTTTAAGCTTTGAATCTGGGTTTTTTCCATCCCTGCCCAAGGTAGGAAAAAGGCATAGTTTTCGCTGAGTTTTGTAATTGAAATATCAAGGCTATCGCCCACTTTAGTGTCCACTGCTAACAGTGTTTTAAAGTCGGTAACAATAATAAATCGTGGATTATGCTTTAGAATCGCTTTATCTTTTTGCACTTCATCAATGACTAAATGCAGGTCTTGCTGTTTTTCTACTTTAAAAAAAATATTTTTCTTCCAAAGAATTTCAGCTTCATTTTTTGATTGGTTGTAGTCCCCTTTCTTTAGGCGGGTGATAGATGACTTGGGGAAATCATAAGCTAGTAGCAACTTATAGATAAATTCAT